>JAOZOT010000630.1 GCA_029933115.1 Anaerolineae bacterium
GGTCGCTGAACGTCCACGTCTGTCTGGGTGTGGTGTGTTACCACATTCTGCACAGTAGTGTTCCCGAACCGACAAGTGTGTCATTCTGAGCGAGCGCAGCGAGCGAAGCATGTCCTGAGCGTAGTCGAAGGAAATCTCGTCCAGCGCGCTACGAACGGGATGCTTCGCTTTCGCTCAGCATGACAACAAAATCTTGACTATTAGGGGATGGGGATGAGAGGTAAGATAGTCCTGGTGCCCATCGGGCCAGTGGAGGAGGATGTTCTTTCTGTGGTGGGTGAGGGGTTGGCCGCAGCTTTGGGGCGGGAGTGGGATGTGGCCGACCCGTTGCCCCATCCAGCTTACGCCTACCACCGGCGGCGACAGCAATATCTATCAGACGCTATCCTGAATCAGTTGCGGCAGGTAGCGTTGCCGGCCGAGCGGCTGCTGGGACTGGTGGACCTCGACCTTTATACCCCTGGCCTCAACTTTGTCTTTGGCCAGGCCTCGATGGGTGGGCGGGAGGCGCTCATCGCCTTGCCTCGCCTGCGGCAGTCTTTTTACGGTTTGCCGGAGGATGAAACTCTTTTCCACGAGAGGGCTATCAAAGAGGCCGTACACGAATTGGGCCACACCTACGGCCTGGGCCACTGTCCAGACGCGACCTGTGTCATGCGCTTTTCCAACTCTTTGCCGGATACGGACTTCAAGGGGAAGGACTTCTGTGCAGTATGCCGCGCAGCTCTACTAATCGGTAACCGGGCGTAATATCCTTTCCATCTCCGCTACCTTGGCCAGTCGCCGCCGGTATCGCTCCTTGCCGCTGAATGTCGCACCGATAAAGGCTTGCACCAGTTCCAGAGCCAGCGCCACGCCGATGACCCGCGCCCCCAGGCACAGCACGTTGATGTTGTCGTGCTCCACGCCTTGGCGGGCCGAGTAGGTGTCGTGGCACAAGCCGGCTCGGATGCCAGGCAGCTTGTTGGCGGCCACACAAGCTCCCACGCCACTCCCGCAGATGATGATGCCCCGTTCTGCCTCACCTTGTAACACAGCCTCGCCTACCGCTTTGGCATAGTCGGGATAATCCACCGGGTCAGTATTGTGGGTTCCCAGATCCAGCACCTCGTGCCCGGCTGTGGTCAGATAGTCCACGATGGGGCTTTTCAGTGGGAATCCGCCGTGGTCTGCTCCAACGGCAATGCGCATGTCCGATCCTCCTCCGCTCGCCCGGGCTGCCGAATCCATACCTGCCGGTTTGGCAATCCAACGGGAGCAATAGATAAGCTACCGCTTCAACAGGGCCAGGGCCCGTGAGACGACGTTCTCCGCCGTGAAACCAAATTTCTCCATAGAGAGTTGGGTATCATTATAGCATCTTGGTGCTTCTTTGTCTAACTTTTGATCCAGGTAGGCCTGCGCTGGTCTGTACAGCACGCAAGACGTGGGGCGTAAAGACGTAAATGGGAGGGGCGGTGAAGGGGGCGAGAAAGAAGCTGGGTCGGTGGGGAGAGAACCTGGCGGCAGAGTATCTGAAGCGGCGGGGGTACATCATCCGCCGGCGCAACTATCGCTGTCCCGTCGGTGAGGTGGACATCGTGGCCGAAGACGGTGATTGCCTGGTCTTTGTCGAGGTACGCACACGGCGGGGTCGGGAATACGGCACGCCAGAGGAGTCTATCACGGTGGCCAAGCAAGCCAAGCTGGTGGAGGTGGCCCAGACCTACGTCCAGGAGCATGATTGGCCTGGCGACTGGCGCATTGACGTGGTGGCGGTAGAGTTAACGCGGGGAGGGAAGCTGGAGCGCGTGACGGTGATTCAGAACGCGGTAGGTGGCTAATCGTCCCAGATCGTCGCCGGGTCCAGTTGCTTGCCGTAGCCAAAGATGTCATCCAGCCGCACAAAGAGCGGGGCCGGCCAAGGAGCGTTTTTGATGGCTGCCCTGGCCAGGTCGTGGAGCCAGCCTTCCTCCTTGTTGAAGGGACACACTCTGATGCAATTGGCACAGTCCATATTGTTGGCTATCCAGTACTTGAAGCATTGCTCCACGTTCACCGGCCATTTGAGCACACCTGGATTGTTGGAGATGGTCGGCACCTCGGTTGTCTTCTCTCCGAAAGAGATAGCCCGAGAGGGGCAATCCTGGGCACACTTCATACATTTGCGGCAGAACTCTTCCACCCCGAAGAAGTGGGGCTCG
>JAOZOT010000134.1 GCA_029933115.1 Anaerolineae bacterium
GTACTGCTTTGAACTCTTGCTCGTTCTCCCGGCGGTGCTCGTCGAACATCTGGCGTATCGCCTTGAACTCCCGCTCGTTCTCCTGGCGGTGCTCGTCGAACATCTGGCGTATCGCCTTGAACTCTTGCTCGTTCTCCTGGCGGTGCTCGTCGAACATCTGGCGCAGCGCCGTGAAGCCGGTGTTCATCTCCTGGCGTATCGCCTTGAACTCCCGCTCGTTCTCCCTGCGGTGCTCTTCCATCGCTTGACGCAGGGCTTCAAATCCCTGGTCATTCTCGCGACGGTGCTCTTCTGCCCTGTCCTCTAGCTTGCCCAGCCTCTGCTTGATCTCAACTATGTCCTCTCCCATCTCGTCAATTTTGACGCTCATGGTCGAGATCAGCACCTCGGTCGGCTTGTCGTAACGGGCCATAAAGCCTTCTTCCCGATGACGGGCATCTACCACAGCTTCTATTACCATTTCGCGAATGGCCGGGCGCAGATGCTCTTGCAGGGCCTCAAGTGTCATGTCACCAACGGGTTTGTCTATCTCGACCTTGGTCATGGGACGCTACCTCCACACCGTCGGCAGTTATTATAACACGAAAAGAGGTTTATGGCAATTTGGATTGGAGGGGAAACTGTGGTAAAATGGGTTTGAGAATAGCGGCGGTTCAAGAGGAGACGATGCATGTGGCAAGTGGTGGGCCATGAGTGGGCAGTAGAATTGCTGGAGCGCAG
The DNA here is from genome assembly GCA_029933115.1 of Anaerolineae bacterium. Lineage (GTDB taxonomy): Bacteria > Chloroflexota > Anaerolineae > E26-bin7 > E26-bin7 > E26-bin7. The sequence goes on from JAOZOT010000134.1 coordinate 721, forward strand.
CTTGGCCAATGGGCGGACAGCCCACGCCTACCTCTTGTTGGGGCTGCCGCAGATAGGTAAAACCACTCTGGCCCTGAATTTTGCCCAGGCCCTCAATTGTTTGGGCGAGGAAAAGCCCTGTGGCCAGTGTCGCTCCTGCCTCAAGATCGCTCACGGCAATCATCCCGATGTGCGAGTCATCGAAGCAGTCAATGGGACCATCAAGATTGACCAGATGCGGGCTGTGCAGCGTGAGGTGGCCCTTTCCCCCCACGAAGGGCGCTGGAAAGTCTACATAATCCGCCAGATGGAGCGAGCCACCACCGAGGCCGCCAACTGCTTGCTCAAAACTCTGGAGGAACCGCCAACTCAGGTCATCCTTATGCTGACTGCCGGCGAAATCGATCAACTGCTGCCGACCATTATCTCACGCTGCCAGGTGCTGAACCTGCGCCCACTTCCCATATCTTTGGTTCGAGAGGCCCTTGAAGAACGCTGGGAGATAGACCCTGAACAGGCCAGGCTCCTGGCCCGCCTCTCAGGCGGACGCCTGGGCTGGGCGGTGAGGGCCTCTGAGGAGGCGGCCATCCTGCAAAAGCGGGAAAGATGCCTGAACGAAATGATAGAGCTCATGGGACAAGGGCGGGTCGAGCGCCTGCGCTATGCCCAACGCCTCAGCCGACACCCCGATAGCCTGCGAGAGGTGCTGGACCTGTGGTTGAGCTGGTGGCGAGACCTGCTTCTGGTCAAGGGGGGCAGCTCAACAGAGGTCACCAACGTAGACCGCGAGGCCACGCTGCGCTCTCAGGCTCAGAGTTACAGTCTGACCCAGGTGCGGGATTTCGTTAAAGCATTGCGGGCTGCGGTGTGGCAGTTGGACCACAATGCCAACACCCGCCTGGCTCTGGAGGTGCTGATGCTGAGCCTGCCTGCCCCATCAACGTGAAATATCTAACAACGGTCAATGCCTAAATTGGATCGGTGCAACAGATGTCTATGAGAACAGATATTTCTATCCCAAACCCAATCTATGAGGCAGCCGAGCAGCTAGCTCAGAGGCTTGGCATGTCCCTGAGCGAGCTTTATACGGTCGCCTTGGCAGCTTACGTCACCGCACACCGAGAAGAGGTGACAGAGGCTCTTAACCGAGTTTACGAGATGGAGTCGTCTACGATTGAGCCGGTTTTAATCAGAGTCCAGCTCGCTTCAATAGGTGGTGAAACTTGGTAATTCGTCGTGGCGAGATCTGGTGGGCCAGCCTGCCTGAGCCGATAGCTTCAGAGCCGGGTTATCGCAGGCCAGTTTTGGTGGTGCAGTCTGACGATTTCAACCGGAGTCGGATTGCCACCGTCATTGTAGTGGTTATCACCTCAAATCTAAAGTTGGCGCAAGCGCCAGGTAATGTGTTGTTGCCTCGCGGAGTGACCGGCTTGCCCAAGGACTCGGTAGCTAATATATCGCAGGTTATCACGATTGACAAGGGCTTTTTGACCGAACGGGTTGGCACTTTGCCGCCATACCTTCTTGAACAGGTTGAGGTTGGCCTTCGTTTGGTTTTGTCCCTGTAAAGCATCCTCGAGATTGGCTGCTATTGCAGCCTGACCCACAATGCCAACACCCGCCTGGCTCTGGAGGTGCTGATGCTGAGCCTGCCTGTCCCATAGCCGAAGAGTGGCGCGGCAGGTAGGTCGCACGAGTGGAGGGGCGAAGCGCGCTGGAGAAGTCTGCACAATCGCTGCCAATCTAAAACTGGACGTGAGACCCCTCGGCGAGCTCAGAGTGCGTGGCTTCTCCGTGTATGAAAGGCAGTAGCACGTGAACCTGAATGACATCATTGATGCCATACGGCACAATCGTATTCGCATTACCGACCACGCTGACGAAGAAGCGCAAGCTGACCACCTTTCTTTTGATGAAATCTTTATCAGCGTCTTTCAAGGGGAAATCATCGAAGACTACCCAACCGATAAACCTTATCCTAGTTGCTTGATTTACGGTGAGACGTTTAGTAAAGAGCCGGTGCACAGCGTTTGGGCTTATAACCCAGAGAATCAGTGGGTGGTACTGATAACCGCTTATCGCCCTGATCCTAAACGTTGGATTGATTGGCGTAGAAGGAGGCCGAAAGATGCTACCCTTTAAGCAGTGTCCCGTCTGTGGCGGAGAGATGGTTGAGAAGGAGGTAGAAAAGCTATTGCGTGGCGGCAATCACACAGCAGTCGTAAGGGTAAAAGCCGAGGTTTGCTTGCACTGTGGCGAGCGCCTGTATTCCAAAGAAACCATCAGCCGATTTGAGCAAATTCGCACTAAACTGAGCCGCCAAGAGGTAGCCGAATTCCAACCTCTGGGGCAGTCATTTCAAGTCGTAGTTGGGTAGGTATATGGACAGAGAACAGAAACTGAAACAATTAACCAAAGACGAACTGATCGGATTGCTCGAGGACGCGGCCAAGAACTGGCTCGCCCACGACGGCCTCTGGTTTCAGGCGGTGGAGCGCAGATACGGCCTGGAAACGGCCATCGCTCTGGATGCGGAGGCTTGGCGCTCTTTCACCGTCATCGAGGCCAAGCGGATCATGAAACGATTGGGTATCGAGGAGGGGGGTGGACTCCCGGCTCTCAAAAAGGCTCTCGGTTTCCGCCTCTACGCTCACATCAATACCCAGGAGATCATTGAACTGGACGAGACGCGTTTTATCTTCCGCATGAACACCTGCCGGGTTCAGAGCGCCCGGCAGAGGCGAGGGCTTCCCGATTTCCCATGCAAGGAGGTGGGCATCGTCGAATACTCCGAATTTGCCCGTGCTATTGATCCGCGGATCAAGACCCGTTGTGTGGCCTGTCCTCCCGATCCGCACCCAGAGGAATACTGGTGCGCCTGGGAATTTTCCATTGAGTAGATAGTCAGGGGTGCCACTCAATTCTCCCAGGTTTTGCTGTGCAAGCTACATAGACTTGCGAGGTGAATATGCCAGAGGTAGTAGGGGTTCGCTTCAGACGAGCTGGCAAAATCTATTATTTCGCCCCGACCGGATTTGAGGACTTGAAAGTTGGCGACTATGTCGTCGTAGATACAGTCCGAGGGGAAGATATAGGCCGGGTAGTCATAGCCCCCAGGCAGGTGGCCGATAGCAAAGTGGTGGGGCAACTGAAAAATATCCTGCGGCGGGCTGAACCCTGGGACCTGCTGCAGATGCAGCACTTCCGCAATCGAGAAAGACAGGCTTTGGAAAAATGCCGTCAGAAGATCGCTGAGTATGGCCTGCCGATGAAAGTGATCAAGGCCGAGTATAATTTTAACGGCAGCCGCTTGGTTTTCTACTTCACTGCCGAGAAACGGGTTGACTTTCGCAAGCTGGTGAAAGACCTGGCCAAAACCTTCAAGTCCAGAATCGAACTCAAGCAGGTCGGTGTGCGCGACGAAGCCAAGCTGATCGGTGACCTTGGTTGTTGTGGACGCCCTCTTTGCTGCGCTTCCTTCTTTTGCGAGTTCAACCCTGTTTCCATAAGAATGGCCAAACAGCAGGATTTGCCTCTCAGCCCCATGGAAATATCGGGCATCTGTGGGCGTTTGCTTTGCTGCCTGGCATACGAGAACGAGTATTACGCCGAGGTCAAAGAAAGGCTCCCCAAGGTTGGCGACGTCGTTGTCACCCCTCACGGGGCCGGTAAGGTTACCGCCATTAACGTGCTCAAAGAAACCCTGAGCGTGGAACTGGACAGTGAAGCAACTATTGAGATTTCGGCAAAAGAACTGAAAACCGGCAAGGAGCCAACCGCCCACAGACGACGTAGACGCCGTCGCAAACGCTGAGCGCCTTGGTCTCCAACTATGAGTTGAAGTTGGGGAGATAGATGGCTATGGAGAAAATTCTGATCATTGACGACAGCGCCAAAATCCGCTCGTTTCTCAGTGACGTGCTGCGTCCGCTGGGATACGTTGTCTCGACGGCGTCAGATGGTAAACGGGGCCTGGATAAAGCCCTGGCGGAAAAGCCCGATCTTATTCTGTTGGACTTTAACCTGCCCCGTTTGTCCGGCCTGGAAATACTGGAAGCCCTGCAAAAGGAAGACTATGAGGTGCCGGTCATTCTGATGACTGCTCATGGCTCGGAGAGCGTAGCCGTCCAAGCTTTCCGGTTGGGGGTGAAAGATTACCTGGTGAAACCCTTCGAGACCGAGCAGATCCTCGAGGTCATCGAAAAAGCTCTCACCGAAAGCAGGCTGCGTCGGGAAAGAGACCGGTTGATGCGGAGACTGGAACAGACCAACCGCCAACTGGAGCGGCATTTGATGGACTTGAGCACCCTTTATGCTGTCGGCCAGTCGGTGACCTCTCTCCTCGATCTGGAGAAGCTGTTAAATCGGGTGGTGGAGGCGGCCGCCTACCTGACGGGAGCAGACGAGGCTTTTCTTTTTCTCATCGAGGAGGGAAAGGACGAATTGTGCCTGCGAGACTCCCGGGGCCTCAGCGAGAAGTGGGTGCCGGGCTCGCGATTGAAGATTAAGGACACCCTGATGGGTACTGTGGTCACCACAGGCAAGCCGCTGGCTTTGGACAGCGCCGCCGAGAGCCGAGAACTCACCATGCTGGGCTATCCGGTGAGTGCTCTGATGAACGTGCCGCTAAAAGTGAAAGATAAGACTATAGGCGTCCTTGGGGTGACCAGCAAGAGACCTGGCCGGGCCTTTGCTCAGGACGATTTATCTCGGCTGGCAGCCCTGGCCGACTATGCCGTTATCGCCATCGAAAACGCACGCCTGTACGAAAGCGTGCGCCAGCGGGCAGAAGAATTGAGCACCATCAACGAGATAGCGCAAGCGGTCACTTCCAGCCTCGACCTGGATGAGGTCATTCGTTCCGTGATGAGGGGTATCAACCGCATCCTGCGCGTGGAGACGGGCTCCCTGCTCCTCATTGACGAGGAAACCAACGAGTTGGTTTTCAAGATAACCCTACAAGGCGATACCGAAAAGTTGGCTCCTTACAGGCTGAAGATGGGCCAGGGCATTGCCGGCTGGGTAGCTCGGCAAGGAGAGCCTCTCCTGGTACCCGATGTCCGGCTGGATTCTCGCCATTACAGAGCCATTGATGAAGCTGTTGGTTTCACCAGTCGCTCCATCATGTGCGTACCTTTGATAGTCAAAGAAAAAGTCATCGGTGTAATCGAGGTCATCAACAAGCTGAGCGGGGCCTCGCCTGACTCCGAAGCCCAGTTTAACGAAAACGATCTCGAACTCCTGAAGGCCATGGCTGCCCCGGTGGCCATTGCCATCGAAAACGCCCGCCTCCACGAAGCTACCAAAAAACTGATAGCGGCCGATATTTTGCAGCAGACGGTGGTCACGGTAGCTCATTATATTAACAACCCACTGACTGCATTGGCTATGAGCGCTCACTCTCTGGCAGCCAGCGCAGAGAAAGGCAAAGTTGTCTGTCATGACGATTCCCTTTCGGAGGCGGTGCGTCTGACAGGAAAAAAGGTCGAGGAAATAGCGGCTGTGATAGGCATCCTGAAAGAGATGGCCTCTCCCAAGAGTACCATCTACCTGGGCAAGACGAAAATGATTGACATCCGTGAGCAACTGGCAGAGAGGCTCAAAGCTATCGAAGAGAAGTACAAGAGGTGACCATCGTGCGGTGAGAACTCGCAGATGGTGGGCAAAGTTGGGGGAGATGCGTCATGAAGAAGGGACATTATATTGCTGCACTTGCCGCACTGGGCGTGGGTCTGTCCATCCTGCTGACGGTTATAGTCAAATTCTCCAGACCTGCGGGCATCCCGGCGACAGAAATTGTGCCGACAGAAGAAACGCCTGCCCTGGAAGCGTCGCCAACGGCCACGGCCGACCCCTATAGTGAAGTGAGGAAGCAGATGGTGAGAGATACGATGCGCTTGAGGGACATCACCGATGAAGAAGTCCTGGCCGTGATGGAGAAGGTGCCCCGCCACGAGTTCGTGCCCGAAGAGTACCTGGATCAGGCCTACGAAGATCATCCCCTGCCTATCGGCTACGGTCAGACCATCTCCCAGCCCTACATCGTGGCTTTGATGACCCAGCTCCTGAATTTGAAGCACGGTGATAAAGTATTAGAAATCGGCACCGGTTCAGGCTATCAGGCAGCAGTCCTGGCCGAACTGACCGATCAAGTCTACACCGTCGAAATCATCAAAGAACTGGCGGAGCAGGCGGAGGAGAGGTTGAAAAGATTGGGCTACACTAATGTCAAAGTCAGACATGCCGACGGTTACTACGGTTGGGAAGAATACGCCCCTTACGATGCCATCATCGTCACCTGCGCCCCCGACCATGTGCCGCAGCCCCTGGTAGACCAACTGGCCGACGGCGGGCGGCTGGTCATCCCCGTTGGCCCGCCGGGCAGCTATCAGACTCTTTGGCAGATTACCAAGCAAGGCGACGAGGTCGTCTCCAAGAATGTCACCGGTGTCATCTTTGTGCCCCTGACAGGCGGACACTAGTACACGACGGCGTAAATCCATTGCCGGTTCAGGTGTGATGCACTTCCAAAGTGCGTCGTACCTCATGCCTGAGGGGCCGGCGATGGGGCTCCACCTCAGGGGCGAAAAAGGGTAACTGTTCACCTGCTCCTGCCGGACGACAGTCCAACAGGCCCTCGGCAGACAATCACCGCTTGATTTCGCACAACCGGTGGTGGATTGTCATCCACCGCGAGCACAAGGTGAACAATTACAAACGGAGGTTGATATGGACCTGGACTTTTGGGAAAGCATGGTGGGCGAAGCGGTGGAGGAAAGCCCCTACCGCGATATCTGGGTAGTGGTTGAGAAAAAAGGCGATGCCCTGGCCCCTGTGGTCCTGGAGATGCTGGGCCAGGCTCGCCGGTTAGCCGATAGCCTGGGCGTCTACGTCAAGGCTGTCTTTCTGGGAGAGAGTACTGAGGAGCTCAGGCGAGAACTCATTTCCAACGGTGCTGACGTGGTTTACGTGAGCGATGACCCTCGCCTGAATGAGTATAGCACCGAAATCTACACCAAGGTTTTGAGCGATCTCGTTGAGGAAGGGAAACCAGAGATCGTCCTGCTGGGGGCTACCGGCATAGGCCGTGACCTGGCTCCGCGCCTGGCTCAGCGCCTGGGCACTGCGCTCTTTACCAACTGCCTGCGCCTGGAGATTGACGAGATGCAACGCCAGTTGCTGGCCACTTATCCCCTCTACGGTGGTGAGTACTTCCAGACCGGCGTCTGCCCTGAAGCCCGGCCCCAGATGGCCACCGTCTTGCCCGGCGCTTTCCGCCCCCCGCTGCCCGATCCGAGCCGAACTGGGGAGGTGGAGACCATCGCCGTAAACATTGATGACGTCAAGGTCAGAACCAAAGTGCTGAAGGTGATCGGCGAGGAGACCCGCCCTGAAGTGCCGCTGGGGAAAGCCAAAATCGTTGTTTCCGGCGGACGGGGCCTGGGAGACGCCCGGAGTTTTGCTTTGGTGGAAGAGTTGGCTGCGGTTCTGGGCGGTCAGGTAGGCGGCTCGCGGGGGGCCGTTGACGAGGGCTGGATTGGCGAGGAAAAACAGGTGGGATTGACAGGGGCTCAGATCGCTCCCGATCTCTACATTGCCTGCGGCATCGCCGGCGCCATCCAGCATTATGCCGGCGTCTTGGATTCCAAATTTGTGGTAGCTGTCAACAAGGACCCGAACGCTACCATCTTCCAGGTGGCCGATGTGGGCATCGTCGGTGACGTGCACGAGGTGCTGCCGGCCTTGATCAAAGAGCTAAAGGAAGCAGTTTATTAGAGCGTGTCTGAAAATTCGGGGGGGGCGGCGCTCGTAGTAACGACTTCAGTC
>JAOZOT010000631.1 GCA_029933115.1 Anaerolineae bacterium
AAGGAGGGTAGGGTGATGAAAAGCACTTGGAAGAGATGGTATCTCAAGGCGGTTTACGTACTGTTGACCATCGCCGCTCTGGTGGCCGCCAGCGGGGCTCCTGAGAATATGAGCGGCGGGTAGTTGCATCAATGAGGGGAAGGGTATGGTGAGTAATGACACGACTTGCACTGAGGGGGGGAAAAGGTAGTGGTGGCTGGCCACTACCTCTTTCTTTACCGGCGGAGTAACGGGAGGATTTCATGTCCCAGGCACTGCAAGCCTTACTGGGCGCGGCCATGATTGACGGCCGGTTGCGTGAGCTTTTGCTAAACGGCGGGCGTCAGGAGCTTTTGCCCAAGTTCGCCCTGACGGACGAGGAACACCGCTTTCTTTTGGATGTTAAAGCGGATTCTTTGGAGGGTTTTGCCGCCGCTGTGGACCAATGGCTGAACGACAAGTCACATCGTCCCCTCTGGCCGGGTAGCGACACGGATACGTCCCTTGATTTCCTGAGATGATCCTGTTGTTGGCTCTGGGGGTTGCCTTGCTGGTGGCCTTCCTGCGAGGGGGCAGCCTGAGAAACCTGGCCGATTTTCACTTGGAATGGGGCTGGCTGGCAGGGCTGGCCCTGGCTATACAAATAGGGGCCGTCTACTGGGCGACGGGGGATAGCTACCTCCACCTGCAACGGGGAGCGTTGGTTGTTTCCAGCCTCTTGCTTCTGCCTGTGGTCTGGCGCAACCGTCGCTCCCCCGGCCTAATCCTCATCGGCCTGGGTCTGGCGTTGAATCTGACGGTCATGGTGGCCAATGGGGGGTTCATGCCTATCACGCCGGAGGCAGTGGCCCGCATTGGGCACGGACACTTGGTGGTGCACCTGGATGGCGTGAAACGCATGAGTGGCTCCAAAGGCATTGTGCTACCGCGAGAAGAAACGGCGCTGTGGATGCTTTCAGACATCTTTGTCATTCCACAGCCTTTTCCGGTGGCCAGCGCTTTCAGCCTGGGAGATGCCCTGGTCGCCGTGGGAGCTTTTGTGTTTCTGCAGAGGGCTATGGTAGGTGCTCCTTCCCGGCCAGTTGAGCCGTAAAAGTTCGCAATAGAGAGACCACCTAATACTCGGGGAGCCGAATATTCTATGTCAGGAATTACCTTTGCAGAGGTCTTTTCTCATCTCTCTCTGCCTCAGATAGACAGCCTGCTTATTATTATAAGGAAAGGAGATGAGATGAGACTTTACTGCCTCAATCCCAACTGGGCTCGCATGACAGATTACTGGCTTGGGGGCTACCATAACTTTGCCACAGACCGCCTGGCAACCAGACAGGTGGAGGCGGTTTGTCCTGAAGCATCCATATTGGTGCGTGAGCAGAGATGCTTCTTGCAGCGCGCGGTGACCTACATGGCTCGCGAGTTGGGTTTGACCCAATTCGTTGATTTTGGTTCGGGCCTGCCAACCAGGGGCAACGTCCATGAGATTGTGCAGGCCATTGTGCCGGCCGCCAAAGTCGTTTACTCTGACATCAATCCCACCTGTGTCTCTCAGGGGCGATACATTGTAGCCAGCAACCCCAATGTCTGCTACTTGCAGTGCGACGCTGCCAACCCCGACGAGTTGCTTCGTGCTCCGGTGATTTCCCAGATGTTCGGTGACGACCATCGGGTAGGCATCGGCTTCAGTGGAGTGGCCCATTTTCTGCCTGACGAAAAGTTGGCCAGGAGTTTCGCCATTCTCTACGAGTGGGCGGCCGAGGGCAGTTGCATGGCTGTAGTGACTATCGGCCGAGGGATAGAGAAGTTCTCAGAGTTGAAACAGGTTTTGGCCAAGGAGGGCGCCTCTCTTTTCCCTCGCTCAGAAGAGGAGATGTTGAAGCTGCTCGGTCCGTGGGAGTTGACAGAGCATGGAATAGCCCCCGGGCCATATTGGGGACTGCCAGAGGGGGCTACCAAGGTGAAGAAGGTGATAGCTGAAACAGGCTTTAGTTTCCTTGTTCGCAAGTAGGTTTTCTCCTGGATCGTTGCCCCAATTGTCCAACTCGATACGGCAGAGGGCCTGCGCAGCAAAGGGGCGCCTCCCTGCGGTCGTCCTGTCGGGCAGGCGCGAGGCCGGCCCCTACCCAATGACCCTCCCGCAGGGTTCGCCACCTGCGGGAGGGTGACCGCGGTAGGGGCGACTCTCGTTCACCGTCCGGCCAGAG
>JAOZOT010000135.1 GCA_029933115.1 Anaerolineae bacterium
TACCCTCCGAGTCAGGCGGGGTGCAAAGCAGGTTCACCAAACGCGTGCTCGACCTATTCCCCATCACCCAAGCCCACACCCGCAAGCAAGTCACCATCATCGTACATCCCCAAGTTCCATCCTAGTGCCCGGATATAGTGCTGCAAGCGGCGCCACCGCCCACGGAACACGTTCCCTGCAATAAACCGCGGCATTTGCAGCAGCGTGTAGTGCAAGGCAAAAGCAATCCTCTCAAATCGGGTCGCGTGCTTGCGCACAAACAAGATTTGATTGCGATACATCAGGTACTCGCGCAATTCACCTATAGGAGCTCGACTGACTTTGTGCCATATACGCGCCTGGGGCACATAGACGGAATCAAAGCCCGCCAGCCGGGCACGGTGACAAAAATCCGTCTCCTCGTAATACCCAAAGTACTCTTCGTCAAAAAGCCCAATCGTCTCGAACACCACGCGCTTGACCAACAAGGCGTGCCCATTCATAAACGGATAAACCCGCATCTCCTCATATTGTCCTTGGTCATATTCACCAACACCAATGCTGGGGGCCATACCCGTGTACATGCTGTATGTGCCGCCAATAAAGTCAAGCCGATTGCCCTCACCATATCTGTAGGTCTTAGGACCAAACAATCCGCCTGTAGGATGCACTTCTGCCGCCTCGACCAGACGGAGTAAGCAGTCGGCGTCCTCAAAGACCACGTCGTTGTTCAGGATGAAAATATAGTCTGCGTCCATATCCAACGCAGCGCGAATGCCGACGTTGTTCCCTCCGGCATATCCCAGATTACGCTCATTGACGATCAATTCCACTCTCGGGAAGCGTTCGCGCACCGCTTCAACTGTACCATCTGTGGAAGCGTTATCCACCACCAGCACGTGAAAACTGGGGTAGCTAAGCCTACTCAAGGATTCGAGGCATTCCAGCGTATCTTCCTTGCCGTTCCAGGTCAAGATCAGCAACACCACATTCGGCATTGACACCATTGTTCACTCCTCAACCAGTCCACAGCCATTCTCGGATCGTCGTTCTAGCATCCGAACAGCATCCTCTGGCGTGATGCGCCGGATGCGGTCAAACGCTGGCTTCAGCCACAGCATCGCTTTGGGAATGGACAGCGTGTGATACCCCCACCGCCCGTCCAGGTCGGCGCGTCCATCCTTCAACGCAGCCCGTCGTCCAGCCCAAAAGGCACCCTGCCGCACAGCTTCGTATGCCGGAATCCACCACAGGCACGAGAAATACCGGTGTACAACAAAGTAGCATACATCTCGCTTCACGAACCTGGCAAGATGACGCGCTGGTGATGGCCTTTCCTCCGCTTCTAGGCACATCGTGTAGCTACGCCAGTACCACCGTCGGTAAACTGTGTCCACTCGTGCGGGATGACTATGCCAGACCAGGCTGTTTGGAGTATATACGATTTGATGTCCACGCGCTATTGCAGCCCGCGCCCATGCCCCGTCCTCATCTGACGGGAGTGTTTCGTCAAACGCAATCTCTCGCCAGACGCTGCGACGGATAGCAGCAGAAGCAGACGAAATACTTGACATCTGTCTGGGCGCTTCCAGGGGTGGAAACCATAGCTCCAGCTCTACCTCTTCAAACGGATCCATCCCAGGAATGGGCACCTGTCGCCCCGTCACGGCCGCCACACCTGGGGCTCGCAAAGGGACAAGCAACTGTTCTAACCAGTTCGTTCCCACGGGCACAGCGTGGGCCGATAGCAGCACCAGCACTTCCCCTGTTGCGGTGGCCGCCCCCAGGTTGAGCGCACGCCCCCAGGTGAACTCGTCAGGGTGAATGGATACGATGTGACACCCATAGCGCCTCCCAATGTCAACCGTCTTATCGGTCGAGCCCGAGTCCACCAGAATGATCTCGATCTGGTGTCCACCAGATTGCGCACGGACACACCGCAACACCGTGCCCAGCCACAGTGCCTCGTTTTTGGCTCGGATGATGACCGAAACGTCCACTCCGCTCCTCGTCTATCGGGCAACCAAGCTAGTGCCCTGATTTTGCCGGGGGTGCTCGACACCCAGCAAGTCACACAGCGTCGGGCAGATGTCCACGAGTTCCGCTTCTTCCAGCACGGCCGCGCTCACATCCGGCCCCACGACCACAACAAACCCCTTCTGTTCATCCAACGAGGTCTCATATCCGTGCATCCCCAACGGCACAACGCAGTTGAAAAAGTCGGGGAAGATCATCGTGTTTGCATGTGCCAGCCAGATGAGTTCCCCATACTCTGAGCCGGGCGGCGGGACACGCAATTCGCCTGCCCGCTTTGGCGTCAACAACTCGCCCAAGGTCACGAATTCCCGCCGGGCCAACAACTGCACCAGTCCATCGCGCCCGCGTTTTGACAAAGGCCAGAAGCGCGCCAGGGTAGAATCTAGGAACATCACATAGTCTCGTCCAAATTCCAGCCCCAACGCACCGACTGCGCTCCAGACATCCACCGACTGCTTGACGGGCACCATCCCATGATCGCCCAGTAGCACAATACTTGCTGCCCCGCCATATATTTGGGTAATACGTTCCACTAGCCGCGCGATCAGTGCATCCAGTCGCCTCACCGTCTCACGTCGCTGGGGCGAATCCGGGCCAAAGTTGTGGCCGGTGCTATCGGCCTCCCCTAAATAGATCATGTACAAATCATACGGCTCCGCACAATGGCGCAGCAGCCGATTAACCCGATCCTCGTCGGAACCGATGGCACGATTGTAATGGACGAACGTCTCATCGTACACTGTAAGCCCCGTTCGCGCCATGACATCGTACATGGACTCGACAGCAAACGCGCCTACCTGGGTGTGCAGATGTGCTCCCTCAGTTGGAGCAAAATAGGATAGCCACGGGAGCGGGATGCGGTAGGTCGGGTGCGGCACACCACGCATCGTGAACCACCACTCCAGCACCTGCCGCGCCCGTGTGTGCCCGCGTGGCAGGTGATCCACAAAACCCAGCGCCCGCAGCCCCTTCTGCCACCGACGGTAAGGTGACGCCTGCGGCCTGTAGGCAAACGTCGCCCAGTTACCATTCACGTTAGGGTATGTCCCGGTCACGTACTCTGAAATCTCGCAAAACCCGAATGAGGGGCGCACCTTGCGTGCCCAGATTCCAGCGTTGGCTAGTTCTACTAGCGTGGGTGAATCCTGGGCGCACACATAGTCCCACCGCAGGGCGTCCAGCAAGATCAAGAAGGTCGGGGGAGCCATCAGGTCACGGCCACCTTTCGCAGCGCCTCCCAATCCGATGGAGAAGCAACGTCAAAAAGACCGGCGCGTACCAGGTGCTCCTTCGCCCGGCGATTGTGCTCGACGTTTCGGTTCCACGAGCAAACGAGAAACAGCCGCGCCATCAATTTCTCGTACTCTGTGTCAATCGGAAACCGGCCGTGTTGCACAAAGTGCAATATCCGATGCAATTGAGCACGCCGCCCCAACAGTGGGCGATACAACCGCGTCAAGTCCGTCCAGCTCCGCCATTTGTGTCCATATAGCTCCGCAAACAACTCGCTGAATACATTCAGATACACGTCCCGTGCCCGGCTGTGCAGCATCGCCAGATCGTCACCCTCGGGGACAGGTGTTGTTTGCGGATCCAGCTTGAACGCAATTGCCCACTCGGCCAGGGATAGCAGGTCGCATTTGTCAGGCGCGTGTGCTTGTAGCCGGGCCAGTTTTTCCGCAGAGTACACACAGTAGACCCCGCGCGCGATCAGCAACGCCTCCACACAGGCTATAATCGCCTTGGAAAGCTGAGCCGCGGCGAAGAAGCAATCCGGGAAAGATAAAGTATTTGCCTGGACATCCATCGTGACCGGCCCCAAAAAGCACCACAACCGCGTGAAGAATAACTTCTCCACCTCCTGGGGTCGAATCTCACGCGCGGTAAAAGGGGGGATCTTCTCCAAGATGTTGGGGTCACCCCAGAGTACTCGGCCACCATACTTGAGATCGAACCCATACTGTTGCCCCTTGAGCTGGCGTAGCCTGCGCCTTGGAGTATGCTCGATGTCCACCCAGCGAACGCCAATGCGCGCCGCTAAACGCCGCTCCAACTCTGCCCAGTCCACGCCTGGGTTGCGACCACGTGTGATCACGTGCACATCGTAATCATTAACCGGGACAACGCGGCCATCTTGCACAATCACACTTCCCTCTCCCCTGCCGAATCCCCCTGCCAGAATCAGAGCCACCATATCTGGTACAGCGGCCTGAATCTCTTCCAGAATAAGGGTCAGGTCTGCCTCAACCGCCGCCACAATCTCGGGAGTGTCGTGCAACGTATAGGAGTGAGCCATATTACACCGGTTCCCGCGCCAACCGAGCTCGAATCTCAGACCCAATCAGACTCACGACAGGCCGATCTAACACCAAAAGCACCCCCACATATACACCGCACAGCATCACCAGCGCCAGTACATTGATAATGAAACGATCAGGGAGCAGCCCGTGCACCACGATGCCCAAGAGCGCAACAATCACTCCGGTGACTCCCTCCGGCCAAAGGATGCGGAGATAGCGAATATCCAGCCATCGTCGCATACGCAATATATATAAAGGGGAGGTGACGATCAAAGACAAGGCCACGGCAGTCGCCATCCCTGCAATACCATACCGGAGGGTACCGACATATCCGAGCACAGGCAGCAAGACGCCAACCCAGGCTGTGACCTGCAATACCACATGGGTGTATCCCTTCACCATTGCTATGTCGGCCCAGTGTCGGAACGTGCCACGAAATGCCACCAGCAACATGTATATCTGGAACGTCAGCACAGCGGGTACCCACTGGTCACCAAAAGCAGTCACAATGATGAACTTGCCATAAGGAAACGCCAGTGCAGCCGGCAAGAGGAGCAGCGCGGCCGACAACTTGGTCACCCAGTTGAACGTCCGCTTTAGCCATTCGTCACCTGGCATGCGTGCATAGACAGGAAAAGTCACTTTTGAAACAGTATCCGCAAGTTGCAGCACGTAATGCGGGATCTTGAACGCTACCCAATAATATCCCAGTTCCACTGTACCCAACAAGTATCCCACGATCAAGTCATCCACATTCCAGTACCAGTATCCGATCATATTTGATAGGGTAAGAGGCGCGCCATAGCTGACCACCTGCCGAGCGACCTGCTGATCAAGCCTCCATACGAACTGAGGGCGGGCGATGAGCCAACCCAGGAGGACACGTACCCACGCGCTGATCACCGTTGAAATCACAAGGCTCCACACTTCCCACCCCCACCAGGCCAACCCAATGCTGAGGGCAGAATTAGCCAGGATAGACACAAGCTCAATCAGACCGATGGCGCGAAACGCCAATCTGCGTTCCAACAGCGCCAGCGGCAACTCGAAGGGAGTGATGAGCAGTTGAAGCGACAGCAGTTGCAGGTAAGCTGGGGGGATTTCCGGACGGTTCAGAAGCCATAAGATGGACGGCGAACCTATTACAATGACGACCATGACCAAAATAGCCATGGCCAACTCGATGCCCAGCGCGTGCGTAAAAACCTCATCCACATTCTCAGCGGCGACCACGACGCTACGCCGTCCCTCAATCGTCGTCAGCAACGCGGCAAAGCCCACCACGACGATGCAAAACGCATACGTTCCAAAAACACCCGGCGACAGCAGATGCCCCAAGACGAAATAGCTGCCAGACGCCACCGCAAAGCGCACGCCGCTTAGCAGCGCAATGATGGCAAATCCCTCGGCCGATTTGCTCCTGAGGAGGGCTTCTTCTGCGAGCGCTGACCTCACTCTATTTTTCATTCCTGCAGCGACAACAACGTATTTACGATACGCACAGCAGCTTTCCCATCCCCGTAAGGGTTAATGGCCTTGGCCATACGTTCGTATTCATCCTGCTCTTCCAACAAGCGCACCGTCTCTGCCACAATGCGCTCCTCGTCCGTACCCACAACCTTGACTGTGCCCGCCTCCACAGCCTCTGGCCGTTCCGTAACCTTGCGCATGACCAGCACCGGTTTGCCCAGGCTGGGTGCCTCCTCCTGCAAGCCACCTGAATCGGTCAGGAGCAGGTAGGCCCGGTTCATCAAGTGGACAAATGGTAAGTAGTCCAGCGGTTCCAGCAGAGAGACGTTGGCTACCTCTCCCAGAATAGTGCGAGCTACCTCGTGCACGTTGGGATTAAGGTGAACAGGATAGACCAGGTGTACGTCAGACCTGTATCGGTAAGCGATCTTTTGGAGGGCCTGGCAGATATTGACCAGAGGCTGTCCAAAGTTCTCCCGGCGGTGGGCGGTAACAAGGATGATTCTCTTGTCCAGTGGGATGTCCCGCAAAGGCCCACTCCCAAAGTCGTACTCCTTTTTCACGGTTTCCAACAGAGCGTCAATGACTGTATTGCCCGTGACAAAGATGCTCTTCGCGCTAATCCCCTCGCGCAACAGATTCCGCCTGGCTGTTTCCGTCGGGGCAAAATGCAAGTCGCAAATAGCGTCGGCGATAACGCGGTTGAGCTCTTCTGGATATGGCTGCATTTTATTCCAGGTCCTCAAGCCAGCTTCTATGTGAGCCACCCTGACCTTCTGATAAAACGCAGCCAGACTGGCAGCCATAGCTGTGGTTGTATCACCCTGAACCAGAACCCAATCCGGATCCTCTGCTTTTATGACCTCCTCCACCCCTGTCAAAACCTCGGCCGTGACTTGTGAAAGGGCCTGTCTATCCTGCATTATGTTCAGGTCGTAGTCAGGCTCAATCTCGAAAAGCGTCAGAACCTGGTCTACCATCTCGCGGTGCTGAGCAGTGAGGCAGGTTCTGATTTCAAACTCGGTGGGATATTTGGCCAATTCTCTTATCACCGGGGTTACTTTGATGGCCTCTGGCCTCGTGCCAAAGACCAACAAGATCTTTTGCACCCTTCAATACGCCCCTTTCCCCTTAATCACCGCCCCCACTGTCTTCCACAGAATCTTGAGATCCAGCAGCAAGGAGTAGTTGCGAATGTAGAACAGATCATATTGGGTGTTGAGATGCATAGGCAGGTCGCTGCGGCCGCTGACTTGCCACCAGCCGGTGATGCCCGGTGGCACGGTCAGGCGTCTGCGCTGCCAGGGTTCATACTGTTCCACGATAAAGACTTGCTCCGGTCGCGGGCCGACCAGACTCATCTCACCCTTGAGGACGTTGAACAGTTGCGGCAGCTCATCCAGGCTGGTGCGGCGCAAGATGCGTCCCACCCGCGTGACCCGAGGGTCATCCCTGACTTTGTATACGATCTTGCCGTCCTCTCTCTTGACGGCCACAGCACTCTGAGCCTCCTCTGCACCGCAAACCATAGTCCTGAACTTGTACATCCAGAAGAGCCGGCCGTTCTCACCCACTCGCTGCTGTTTGAAGATCACCGGCCCAGGCGAATCCAGCTTGATAGCCAGGGCGATGAGCAACATGAGAGGCCAGGCGAGCAGGAGACCCACCGCGCTCACCACAACGTCAAAGGTGCGTTTCGCCAACCGGTCCAGGCCATCAATGACCGGTTCGTGCACTCCAATGAGCGGAATGCCGGCCAAACTCTCCACACTGGAACGAAGGACGGCCAGCTTCAAAAAGTCGGGCACGATGCGTATCCGCACCGGCAGGTCTTGCAACTCATAGACCACCCGCTCAACCGTCTGGTAAGCAGCCGAAGGCAGGGCAATGATGACCTCGTCAATGTTGTGCCGGGTGACGATCTCGGCAATGTCGGCGATTTTGCCCAGAATAGGCAAGCCCGGGGCTTCCTCATCATCCACAAAGCCCTGCCAGGTGAAGCCCAAGCCCAGGTGAGAGTCTATGGCTCCAGCCACAGCCGCTCCCATCTCATTAGCGCCCACGATGAGCACCCGACTGAGGTAGCGTCCCCGAGCCTGTAACGCTCGCAAAATCCCACCGACCACCAGGCGCAGGCTGGACAAAAAGGCCAGGTCCAGAATGAAGAAATAGAAGACCAGAAGGCGAGAGACGTCACGGAACGACAGGTAAAGCGATCCGGCAAAGACAAAGACAGCCGTCGGCACGGCCACCATCAGCATCTTTAGCTCCTCGCGGAGGCTGGGCGCACGCTTGGCGTCGTAGACGCCCAGGGCTCGGAAGAGGAGAGGCCAGATCAGGGCTACCAACAGGTAGATGTAAGGGTTAAGAAAGCTCTTGGTAGGATCAATGGCCTTGCCCAGCGGGATGCAACGTCGTGCCACATCGCTCAGATAGAGAGCAACCTCGGTCAGGAACAGGTCTACCACAAATAGCAGGGCGATGATGCCTTCAAATTTCCGTAACATCGCTTCGCTCACAACTCAAGGGCTTGCGCAGTGAAGCTCGCTGCGCCGGTCTGCCAGAGGTTCTGTCGTTATGTATTGCGCTTCGTTATTTCATTATACACGTATACTAAGGCGGCGTCAATAAGACCATAGTACCACAGTGTGTAGCAAAGGTGTAGAATTAGGGGTGATACTGTGACAGCGTGTCTGAAAAATGCTCGTAGTGGCGACTTGAGTCGCTAACGACCG
>JAOZOT010000136.1 GCA_029933115.1 Anaerolineae bacterium
TACTAGGCTGACGAGGGAGAGACAAAATGAGCCACGGACAACTCGATTGGCAGGCGATCTATCGGGGGGCACGATGGGTTCGGGCAGATCTCCACCTGCACTCTCCAGGTGCTCATAGTTTCAGATTGCCCTCTGGCCTATCTCCGGCTCGGGACAAGGAACAGGTCGCTGAGCAATACGTCCAACAACTGGCCAATCAGGATATCCAGATTGCCGCCATCACCGATTATCAAGGCATCCGCACCGACTGGTTCAGCCTTATCCAGGCCAGGGCACAAGAGCGAGGCATCGTAGTGTTCCCTGGCGCCGAGCTCTCTTTCAAAGGGCCAAAGCACGGGTTGCACATCCTCGCCATCTTCCCTTTAGACACAAACCCCGGAGGGATAGATCGGGCCATCCAGGCTCTAGACCGCAATCCAGCCGACCTCCTTGTCCGGCCAGATGGGTCTCACCGGGATATAGACCCGCGCAAGAATATCAAAGACGCCTTGCTCGAACTACGAGAGCAGTGCAATCCCTTGTTTATCGTAGCCCATCCCTATGATTCCAACGGTCTCCTGAAGAGTTTCTCTCCAAAGGACGCAGCCGAGTTCATTCGAGATGTACGCCCCGATGCCATAGAAGGCAAGCTTTCCAATAGAGATGCACAGCGCCTGATTAGCACAAATGTGCTCGGGCCCAAGGACCTGGACCGTATCGCCTTTGTGCGCTTTTCCGATCCGAAGAGCATTGCAGAGATCGGCACAAAGAGCACGAGTGATGGAGAACTCAGGGCCACCTGGCTCAAGCTCAGCGTCTTCGACGACCTTAACGCTCTGCGGCTGGCCTTGCGCGACCCGAAGATTCTGATACAGGTGGGCGAAAAGCCGGAGAGCGATTATACTCGCTTTCTGAGATTGGAAGTGGATGGCGACGGGTTCATTGGTGGCTTCTCCCTGGTCTTCAGCCCCGAGCTCAACGTGTTGGTAGGCGGCCGGGGGGTGGGGAAATCGGCCGTTTTGGAAACCGTCCGCTACGTGCTAGACCTTCCCCCTTACGCCCCTACCGAATACCGCGAGAATCTGGTGCGCTACGCGTTAGGGAGTGGAGGGAAGGCGATCCTGCATTTGGAGCAAGCAGTGGGGCAGGTGACGCGCCGTTACTGCATCGAACGAGTGTGGGGAGAAGCACCTCGCGTCTTTGAATTGGGACCGGAGCGTGAGGTAGAGCTGGCACCGCTGGATATTCTGGGGGACCGCGAGGTTCCTCTCTTCTTCGGTCAACGAGAGATCTACGAGACGAGTCGGGATGAGAGCAAGCGGCTTCGCTTGCTGGATGAGATCATCGGTCGAGAGGCCCAAGCCCAATTGGTCCAGGTGCGCAAACTGGAGCAGCAATTGCGTGAAAATGCACGCCGGATCCTTGAGAGGCAGCAGCAACTGGAAGAGGAAGAAGAAATCGAGCATAGGCGTAAGGAGATTGACCACGAGATCGAACTCTACCGCCGTGAGGGCCTAGTCGAAAAACTCAAGAAGGCCACCGCTTTGACTGCTGATGAACAGCGGCTGCTGCTGGCGGAAAGAGCCCTGCGGGAGGCTATGGAAGAATGGGAAGACATCGCCGAAACATGGGCGATCCGCTGGCAGGGACCCAAACGGCAGATAGGTGAGGCAGAAAGCAGCCAGAGAGCCTTGCTGCAGGAAGCGCAAGAAATCCTGCGGACGCTCGAAGGCGATCTTGAGGAGATCTTTCGGCAGGGCAAAGTCCACCTTTCGGAGGCGCAAAGGCGCATTCAAGATCTGCTTCGGAGATGGAAGGAGGCCCGCCGCCCGCTGGATGAAGAACTCCGCAAGGTGAAGCAGAAGATCGGTGAAGATTCTCTCGATCCCGACCGGTTGATTCAACTTACGGAGGAGCAAACCCAGTTGGAGCCGCAGTTGCGTCTCTTGCGCAGTGTCCGTGCTGAGGTGGACCGGCTGGAGCAAGAACGACGTGAACTGCTAGGACGGCTGCGAGATGCCAGACGGGAGGCCTGGAGACTCCGTAGCCAGCAAGCTCAAGACCTTACCCGTAAATTGCGTGAACGCGTGCGGGTAGAAGTTAAATACAAAGGGCAAACCGATGCTTTTACTGAACGTCTAGCTTCTTTCTTCCAGGGTTCCGGCATAGATCGAAAAACCCTTGCGCGCCTAGCTTCCAGCGAGGCCGTGGACGGTGAGGCCATTGCCAAAGCAGTGCGGGAGGGAGCCGATAAGCTGGTGGAGACATTTAACATTACACCCGGTCGGGCGCAGCAGATATGCTCTCACCTGATGCAGGGCAGGGGACGACTGTTTGAACTGGAAGTACTGGCCCCGGATGACGCGGTTCATGTATACCTCCGGCTCAACGGGATAGAGCATCCCTTGGAAAGACTGTCCGACGGCCAACGGGCCACGGCCATGTTACTGCTTCTGCTGGTTCAAGAAGAGCGGTCGCTCCTAGTGGACCAACCGGAGGACGACCTGGACAATCGCTTTATTTATGAAGACATTGTTCGCATCCTGAGAGAGCAGAAAGGGTGCAGACAGATACTGGCCGCCACCCATAACCCTAATATCCCTGTCCTGGGCCACGCTGAGCTCATTGTTGCTTTGGAGGCCACCGAGGATAAGGCCTCGGTGGCCGTCCAGGGAGCCATTGACCGGGTGGAGGTTCAGGAGTTTGTGAAGGAGGTGATGGAAGGCGGAGAGGATGCTTTCCGTCGCCGAGCGGAGAAATACGGTTGGATCTGAGGTAGCAATGGACTGGTTCGAGTTGCAGCAACGGGTGGCAAAAGGCGAAAACTTTCACACGGAATTCAAGGCTGGCCCTATTCGACCAGACGATCTAGCGGCCGAACTGACTGCCTTTGCCAATACTGACGGCGGACTATTGATCTTCGGGATCACCGATGACCGACGTATTGCGGGAGTGGAAGATGCTGACGCCCTTATGCAACAGGTTGACCAGGTCGCTTATCAGAACTGCGAGCCTCCCCTGACTATTATCCAGGAGACAGTGCAAACCGAGCAAGGGACGATAGTTCTGGTTCATATCCCCAAAGGCGATTTGCGTCCCTATCGGACGAGGCGGGGCGATTACTATATTCGTACAACTAGCGGGCGAAGACGAGCATCGCGGCAGGAACTCCTCCGGCTCTTCCAGGCTGTCGAGAGTCTGTTCTACGAAGAAACGCTCGTTCTTCAGGCTTCGACAGAGGATCTCGATTTTCAGGCTTTCAGGCGGTTTCGGCAACAGATGTCTGCTGACACCCAGGCCGATGACCGGCAGTTGCTCTTGAATTGGCGGCTTCTTAGAAAGTACGAAGGCAGTTACCATCCGACGGTGGCCGCCCTCCTACTTTTC
Source organism: Anaerolineae bacterium (assembly GCA_029933115.1). Taxonomy (GTDB): domain Bacteria; phylum Chloroflexota; class Anaerolineae; order E26-bin7; family E26-bin7; genus E26-bin7. The sequence continues at coordinate 3,367 of JAOZOT010000136.1, forward strand.
GGTCGTGAGCCTCAGCGATTTCTCCCCTATGCTTACATCTCCGCAGCCCGCTTGCCTGGCGCAGACGCGGCGGCCGAACCCTCGGATGCCAAACGCATCGAGGGAACTCTGTTCGACATGCTGGAGGACGCGGTTCGTTTTCTCAGACTTCACCTGCCGGTCCCCCATCATATCCGCAGTTTCGAGCCTGAGGCCCTCCCAGAATTGCCAGAGGTGGCTCTGAGAGAGACGATGGTCAATGCCTTGGTCCACCGTGATTACACGGTCTCAGCTCCAGTGCGGCTCTTTGTCTTTGAGGATCGGGTAGAAGTGCGCAACCCGGGGAGATTACCCAATACCGTCACCCTTGATATGGTGAAATCGGGCCTAGCCCACGTCCTGCGAAACCCCCTCATTTATGCTTCTTTCTACCGTGCAGGCCTTGTTACAGATACCGGCAATGGAGTCCGCCGGGTCTTTCAGCTGGTCAAAAAGGCCGTCGGGGTGGAGCCAAACATTTACGAGGAGGGGAACGAGTTGGCCATCTCGTTGCCGAGGAGGAGCACCAACCCCTGAGACAGGAGAGCTTCGAGAGTTCTCTAAATGAACGGAGGTGAACCGATGACGTACCTTCTGTCTCGTATCTTGCGCTTGGCATTGTATGGTTGCGCTCTGACACTGGGAGTGCTGCTCATCTGCTACGCACCCGAATCGGCATTGTCCCTCACCCCACCGCCTACGGCCACCAGACCCCCTTCCGTGGCCGGCACCATCAAGGGCGTGGTATACGACGCCGAGGGTCCGGTAGCCGGGGCCGTTGTCCGCGTGCGGGCTACCGACAACAAAACCACGACGGCCGCCGACGGCTCCTTCACCCTGAGCCTGACGGCCACCACCCCGGTCTCGGTGACCGCCTGGGCCGAAGGCTACTTTGTCGGCTGGACCAGCGCCGCGCCCGGCACAGAGCCTATCACCATCACCCTCAAGCCTTACTACACCACCGACAACCCCGATTACACCTGGTTCTCAATGGAAGGCGCCGAGGGCTCTAAGAGCTGTGGGCACTGCATGCCCGCCTATCCCGAATGGCAGGCCGACGCCCACTCCCAATCGGCCGTCAACCCTCGTTTTCTGACCATGTACAACGGCACCGATGTGCACGGCAACCAGAGCCCACCCACCCGCTACGGCTACAGCCGTGACTACGGAAGCTTCCCCCTGCGCCCCGACCCCAATCGGCCCTACTATGGCCCCGGCTACAAATTGGATTTTCCCAACACGGCCGGCAACTGCGCCACCTGCCACGTGCCGGCCGCCGCGGCCAAGCCGGGTCGGGCCTACGCCGCCGACCCCAATCAGGCTTCCGGCATCGAGACCGAGGGCGTATTCTGCGAGTTCTGCCATAAAATCGGGGACGTGACCCTGGACCCGACCACCGGCCTCCCCTATCCCAACATGCCCGGCGTGCTTTCCCTGCGCCTGTACCGCCCCGAAGAAGGTCAGCAGCTCTTTTTCGGCAACTTTGACGACGTGACCCGCCGCGTGAGCTATCTGCCACTGGAGGAAGAAAGCGCCTTCTGTGCACCGTGTCACTTCGGCATGTTCTGGGACACAGTGATCTACAACTCCTTTGGCGAGTGGCTGGACAGCCCCTACAGCGACCCTGAGACCGGCCAGACATGCCAGGACTGCCACATGCCCGTGGCCGGCTACGACTATTTTGTCTTCCCTGAAAAAGGAGGGCTGCACCGCGACCCCAACCGCATCTTCAGCCACAAGATGCCGGGGGCAAGCGACGAGGAACTGCTGCAGAACGCCGTCACCATGACCACTACGGCTCGATTGGAGGGGGACACCGTCGTCGTGCAGGTGGACATCACCAACGACAAAACCGGCCACCACGTGCCCACCGATAGCCCACTGCGCCATTTGATCCTGCTGGTGCGGGCTACAGACGGACGAGGGCGAGCCTTGCCCCTACGAGATGGGCCGACAGTGCCGGAGTGGGGTGGGGTCGGGGATCCTGAGCGCGGCTACTACGCCGGACTACCGGGGAAGGCTTTTGCCAAAGTGCTGAGGGAACTGTGGACCGAGGTCTCGCCCACCGGGGCCTACTGGAACCCAACCCGTGTGCTGGAGGATAACCGGCTGGCCGCCTTCGCCACCGACACCTCGACCTACACCTTTGCCGCGCCCAACGACGGAAGCAAAGTGACCGTCGAGGCCACTCTCCTCTTCCGCCGGGCTTTCAAAGAGCTGATGGATCAGAAAGGATGGGACGTCCCAGACATTGTGATGGAACAAGAGGTCATCACCCTATCGGCCGGCCAATAGCCCGCCGAAGTGGGGTAGCGTGGAATTCCGAAAACTTTAAGGTTGGCGGGGCAATTTAGGGGCACAAACGGGTAAAGATGTGGTATAATATACCCGCTAATTTCCCTATCATCCGAGAGGTCCGATGTCCGATCATCCTTTGGCTCGCGATTTTGTCCGCTTTGTGCTGGATAGCCATCCTCAGACGCCCTGGCCGGCTCTGTACGATTGCATGGTAAACGCGGCCGTCATGCGCCGCTTCCGCGGCCTGGGCCTTTCGGAACTCCGCGCAGCCGGAGTGCCTCTCTCCCTTTCGGCTATGGATGAACTGGAGAAACTCATCGAGGAGGCGCGCCGGGTGCCCCCAAACTAGCGAAGTTCCGCCTCCCGCAGGCTGAGGCGGTATCCTCGCCAAGGCCACGCCCGTGAGGCGGCTTTCAGCCTGCTACCAAAGTGAATTTCGAACCCGCGGGAGGGTAGCCGTCTGCGAGTGAATTACGAAAGGGTCTCCAATCTGTCAAAGAGTCAGCTATCAGGATAAATTCAAATGCGTTACTACGGCAACGTCGTCCGACCACCCAGCGAGGCCTGGAGCTACATCCTCCAAATCACCTACGGCTGCTCCCACAACAAGTGCACCTTCTGCTCCACCTATCTGGGTAAGCCTTTTCGGGCCCGCCCGCTCGCAGAGGTGCTGGAAGACATTGAAATGGCGCGCTCTTACATCCCGCACACGCGCCGGGTCTTTCTGGCCGACGGCAATGCCTTGGTGCTGAACACTCAGCGGCTGGTGCCCATCCTGGACGCCCTGAACGAAGCTTTCCCCAACCTGGAAAGAGTGGGCATCTACGCCAACGCTCAGGACATCCTGCGCAAGAGCGAGGAGGAATTGACCGCTCTCTACCGCAAGAAACTGGGCATTATCTACATGGGCCTGGAAAGCGGAGACGACGAGATACTGCGGCGGGTGAAAAAGGGGGCTACGGCGGCGGAGATGATAGAGGCGGTGAGGAAGGCTCAGACCGTCGGCTTCAAAATGTCGGTCATCGGGATTCTGGGCCTGGGCGAACGTCAGCGTTCCAGGGAACACGCCGTCGCTACAGGCCGGGCAGTCAGCGCCATGGACCCGGCTTACTTCTCCCTGCTGACATTGATGGTGGTGCCCGGCACGGAGCTTCACCGGCAGTGGAAGGCCGGCCGGTTTGTGCTCCTCGAACCGCTGGAGATGCTGGAAGAGATGCGGGTGATGATCCAACACATGGAGGGCCTCACCAACTGCGTCTTCCGCACCAATCACGCTTCCAACTACCTGCCGTTGGCGGGGACGTTGCCCCAGGATAAAGAGCGACTGCTGGCCACTCTCGACCGTGCCTTGGCCCAAGGGGAATCGGTCTTGAGGCCCGAATACCTGCGCGCCCTGTGACCATAGGGTGGGTAGCTGGGTGGTTGGGTAGTTGGGTGGTTGGGCGGTTGGGTGGTTGGGCGGTTGGGTGGTTGGGTGGTTGGGTGGTTAGCCTCCGGCGACGGGGGGAAAGATGCCCACCCGGTCGCCGTCGGACAGGACGTGGTCAAAGCTCCGGGATACGCCGTTGACGAAAACGCTCTTGACCTCGCCGGGCGGGACTCCCAACTCCTTCTCAAGGAACTCCTGCACAGTCGTCCCTTCCCCCAGTTCGCAGACCAGAGCCTCGCCAGGTTCGCTGCTTTTCCCCTCAGGCTGATATTTCCTCAAAGTAGCATAAAGCCTCGCTTCAACCCTGATCATAGCCCTCCCTCATTCATGCACCGGAAAGTATTGCCGATACAGCAGTGACATATCCCACGGAAAGAGGCCCAGCCGGTCGCCGTCTTTCACCCTGCGGCTCAGAGCCGAGAGCTGACCGTTCAGAAAAATGTTGCGGCCCAGCTCCTCACGGGGAATACCGACGCGCTTGACGACATCTATTATAGTGTCCCCCTCTGTGATCGGGACGTGAAGGACGGAATCGCCGGTGGGGTCCTGCTCATCGGCGAAGCGGCGCAGCTTACCGTAGAGGTGGATTTCAATCATACTTGTCACCGCCGTATATTATACACCAGTCTCCGTTTCAAGGCAATGCTTTCGGTTTCCTTGACTTTACCCACAAGTCCTGAAGCCCCCACTGCGAGGTGGGGGTAAATCACAGCCGCTCTAGGAAAAGACTTCCTGGGTCAGCTGTGACAATTCCCTCGGCTTCACCGAGGGCTTCCCACTACCATCCTCGCGATCTGGGTAAAGTCAAGTTTCGGTTTCCAGGTGCAGTCACTGCTCACCTCTATCATCGCACCTTTGGCACCGAAAACTGAGCAGCCCTACTCTGCATAGGGTATATCCCAAAAGTGTCGGAGAGTAGACCTACACCACCCTCCTGCAGGTTGCGAACCCTGCGGGAGGGTCACTGCTCACGCAATTGCGTCGCACCTTTGGCACCGAAACTGAACAGCCCTGCTCCGCATCCTCATATATTGACTTCTAGTTGCACCTGTTGTAGAATGGAGCTGAATCATCAGCCAAGGCCCTCAGTCGCCGGGGGTTGCCATTGCCCCGCAGCCTCCGAGGAGGAGAGGCAATAACGATGAAGAGAATTCAATTCCTTGCCGCCCTTCCCTCCCTGCGCCCCCGCTGGGTGGTGGCTGGCGTGATAACAGCTGCCGTCTTGATTTGGAGCGCCTCCCTCTACTCCATCGCCAGCCAGATCGGTCACCCCTTCCCCGGCTTTTTCTACAGCCCAGACCGGATCGTCAGCGGCTTCACGCCCCAGGATTTCACCGGATGGCAGGCCGGCCTGCGCCCCTGGGACCGCATCGTGGCCGTGAACGGGCAGCACT
>JAOZOT010000137.1 GCA_029933115.1 Anaerolineae bacterium
CGCCGGCAAAAGCGCGCATCGGTCACCGTCCTGACGGCCTGAAAGCCCACCTGCTCGTAGAAGCGACGCGCCGCCTCGTTCTCGATAAGCACGTCCAGCACCAGCTTCTGCAACCCTTTCGACCGAGCCCGTTCAGCGGCGAATTCCACGAGCCGCGTGGCAACGCCCCGCCTGCGCATCCTGGGCAGCACGGCCAGCATCTGAATGAGATAGTCCTCGCCCGAGAGGGGCTCAAAGGTCTATTGACGAACAACAGATCCAAACGCTCGATGATGTTCATCGTCGTCCTCCGTTTTCACACCTCGGTTTTTCAACCAGAAAGTACCCCATTATATCACGTGCCCTATATCTGAGGTCAACGAACCCGGCTTTCGCCAGAAGGCTCAGGCACTTTTTCTCCGTCAGGAATTTCCAGGCCATGCCGGGGGAAAGGATAAGGGTTCCGGGGTTGCGAAGCGGCTCCATCAGTAGGAAGCGGCCACCTGGGCGAAGGACCCGGTAGATCTCGGACAGTGCTTTCAGCCTGGATCTGTCGCTCCAGAAAGCAAGGAGCACACCTCCAGAGGTCACGAGATCAAAAGTGCCGTCGGGAAAAGGAATATCCAGGACACTGCCTGTCTTGAACTCCACCCTGTCTCGCACGCCCTCGATCTCCGCATTTCGGTACGCTCGTTGAGGCGAAACACCGGCTATATCAAGTCTGTCCCAAACGTCAACGCCAATCACTTTCCCTTCTGTGAGGAGCTTGGCCACGCCGATGGTTACCTTGCCCAGGCCACAGCCTACATCCAATACGCACTCGTCCCCCTGCAAACCCAGTATCCAAGACAAATCGTAGGACTCGTTCTGCCTGGACAGATACATGCCCAGCCAGTAGGCCAGGTACATATACGCCCCAAAACACAGGATGGCAATCCCCGCCGGCCGCCACAGAAAAGCTGCGCTCAGCACGCCGAGGATGGTCCACAGAATCATGATAATGTGAAAACGGCCCAGGGCGTAATACCCATAGAACGGTTTTTTCCTTGCGGCAGGAGTCAGCATCTATCATCCCTCAAAAATCCTAAAAGAGGAGCAGCTTTTCAGTCGCCATTGTCAGGCAACAATCCGATGGCATACATAATCCACCCTCCAATAGCTGCCAGGCAAGTTGACAAATTGTCAACCCAGCGCTATAATACAAATAGCCACCATATTCAGCGGAGGCAAGCATAATGACACAGACAATTCTTCGGCAGATGCGAAAGAATAGCGGAATACCACTGAAGGCAATAGCGCGAGAACTTGGGATAGACCCTGGATTTCTCAGCCGTGTTGAGCGTGGACTTGTCAATGCTCCGCAATACATCGTTGATAAGTATCAAGAGTATTTCGGTCATGCCTTTAATGACCATTCGCCTGCCTCAGAACCCACATCATTGCGAGAGCATTCAGCAGAATACCACATTATTCAATATGCACTTCCCTTCGATGAAGCTCCGCAAGAATGCACCGAGATAGATCTAGTTAACACCCCTCAGACGGATTTGGATGTCCCCCCGGAGCTCTACCTATCGCCTAACCCACGCCTGGGGGATCTGGCGAACCCTGCCACGCCACCCAAGCCAGTTGCCGTGCCATATTCTTCAAACATCTCCGCAGGCAAAAACACGTATGTCTATGACGCCCATACCTATCACACAAAAGTGCCACCACAAGGCATTGGGCTGCTCATTGACTACTACACTCGCCCTGGGGATGTCGTATTGGATCCGTTTTGCGGCTCAGGCATGACCGGCGTCGCAGCTACTGAAAGGGGCCGCAGGGCTATTCTCAGCGATTTGTCACCGGCCGCTGCTTTTATTGCGTACAACTTGACGACACCCATAGCCGCCACACGCTATCTCGATGCGATCGAGAGCATGTTAAAAGCAGCCCGCCCCTTGGAACATCGCCTATACGATACCCATTGCCGCACATGCGGGCGCTCTATCCCGATGTTATACATGGTTTGGAGCTATGGCATGCTATGCCCACACTGCAAGCAGGAGTTCGTACTTTGGGATGTCGCCCGTGACGAGCGGCCAAGGGTGCGAGAAAGCAAGATCAAGACCGAGTTCGATTGTCCCCACTGCGGCGAGCACTTGAAGAAGCGAGAACTAGAGAAAACACAACGCTACCCAGTGCAAGTAGGCTACAAATGCTGTGGAAGCGGAATGAAAGAAGAGACCGCGCATCCCGATGAGCACGACCTTAAACTATTGGCAGAGATAGAGCAACATGGCGTGCCAGCCAACTTGTGGTATCCCACAGACCCTTTTCCACCTGGGATAAACACAAAGCAGCCCATCTCGGCTGGCATTACCAGTGTGGACAAAGCGTACACGCCTCGCGCTCTCTGGGCCATGGCCTATCTGTGGGACATGGCCCTACGCTGGCCCGATGCCGAGGTACGGCCCAAGCTGCTTTTCACCCTCACTTCACTCTACAAGCGCGTGACTGTCTTCTCTGAATTTCGCTTCTGGGGCGGCAGTGGCAATACGGCCAACTTCAATGTTCCCGCAGTGATGAATGAGCAGAATGTGTTCAAGGCCCTGGCCCGCAAGGCAAATACGATAAGCTGGTATTTCGCTAACGCCCCCCAGGTTCCCCGCCAGCTACGAGTGAGCGTCCAGTCGGCATGTCATCTCCCACAAATTCCTGACAAGTCCATTGATTACGTTTTTACAGATCCACCTTTTGGCGGCAACATCAACTACTCGGAGATGAACTTCCTGTGGGAAAGCTGGCTCCGTGTCCACACTGACAACACTGAGGAGGCCATCGTCAACAAGGTGCAAGGCAAGAGTATATCAGACTATCAAAGACTGCTCACTGATGCATTTTCTGAGGTGAGGCGTGTGCTCAAAGACGATGGCTGGTTAACAGTCGTATTTCACAATTCCTCCGCCCGGGTGTGGGATGCCTTACAAAATGCCATCGTAGACGCAGGTTTTGCTATTGAAGGCACCCAAATTTTTGATAAGAGACATGGTACGTTTAAGCAGTTCGTCTCTAAAAATGCCGTAGGCTACAATCTAGTTCTGCACTGCCGTAAGTCACAGCGCGAGCAAGCGCTGGAGCGAAATGGTCACCAAGAAGCTTGCAGACAGGCGGTAGCCTTCATACGTTCGGAACTTGGCAAAGCAGCAAAGCAATATACAGTTCATTATTTGCATGTAGCTAGAGAGGATGAATTTGATTATCGGCGTCTATATGCCGCGTGGTTGGCCGATGCTTTGCCGAGGATGCAGATTGGCTTGAGCTTCGAGGAGTTCCGGGCCCTTGTGGATCAGCAACTGCCGACCGTACTAGCGCCTCAGACTGAGGAGTTCATCCCAGGTGAAAGGTCTGGGATCAATGGAGATGATGTCCGCATCTAAAGGAATTGTGTAGCGGACATAGAACTGACTACCTCTGGACGTCCACTTAAACTTGGCCGGTTTTGGCCTAGTGTTGATATTTCGACTTTGACCCCTGGATTTCTCACTGTCAACCCAGTCATAGCCATAAATGTCATAGATTGGCGGATCAATTTCCCAGTAGATAAACTCGCGGCCTCGCAATCGAAGCAAGATACTGATACGATCCCAGTTCTGCTTAGCAATTGTATTATAAGCTCGCAAGACGCGTGCGCCAAGCTCATCGGCCGGAAGTGCATGCAGTTCATCAGGAGTTTTGAGCAGTTCATCCACTGGAGGGCGAGCCACAATCAGGTCTTCGTGATACCCAAGGAAGTCGGCTGCTGTCTGGCGCTTTCGCGTCACCGCGTGATCTATCTTCTCCGTCTTGACTGAATACCGAACTTCTCCTACTATGACATCGGGATTGGGACGGTTATCTCGCTTCCCAGACCATACCCCGCCTTTGACACGAGCAAATACCTGTTCCCAAACAGGCCCGATCATGTCAACTCCATAAGGTAACGAATAAATGAGCTCAAGCATCCTCGTCGCTTCAGCGATTTCAGCATCGGTGAGATAATTGCCCATCGCTAACTTTCATCCCTCACTGCTTGCGTGATGATGCCAGAAAACAAGTCGGACACAGGCACATCGAGTGCGCGAGCAAGTGTAACAATATTATAGAGTGACACATTCCGTTCCCCTCGCTCAACTGAGCCTACATAGGTGCGGTGTAACCCAGCTCTTTCAGCCAATTCCTCTTGCGAATATCCACGAATCTGCCTTATGCGCCTGACATTTTGCCCAAAGATCTGCTTCATGTCCATCGTAGTAAAAGTATATCGCATTGATGACTATAAGTCTACAGACTATAAGTAGCATTGAGCAAGGATCTCTATATTGCATACAAGGGTATGTCCTAAAGGTGTCAGAGAGTAGACATAAAATAGAGAAAAACAACTCAAAATACCCCTGTCAGGGCTATCTGAAAGTTACTGACGGTTCTGGGATATACCTTGCTCACAAGTAGAACTTGCAAACCCTTTTGAATTGCGATATACTGTACTGAGCCTGCGAGTTACGAGACGAAGAGAGAGGGGAGAAGTAACGTTTGTCCGAACCAGCCTGCGAAGTGCGCTTGCTACCCGGCGCCGAAGCCGTCCTCGACGCGGTCGCCCGTGGAGCCCTGACGGGGCCAGGCCCCTATCGGCTTCAACTCCAGGCCGAGCGACTGTTACTTGTCGCCGGCTTCGATGAACTGATCTGTCTGGATACCCTCGACTTTGAGCCTTTCGGCTATCAAGTGAAAACAGCGCAGACGGCGCTGCGCCGCTTCCGTGGCCGCGGCCTGCTGTGCGACGAGGTCGGCCTGGGCAAGACCATTGAGGCCGGCCTGGTGCTCAAAGAATACCTGCTGCGCCGGCTGGTCAACCGGGTGCTCATCCTCACCCCACCGGCCCTCGTCGAGCAGTGGCGCGAGGAGATGGCCACCAAGTTCCGCTTGGACGATTTCGTCACCACCTCCGATTCAGAATTCCGCGCCCTCGGCCCCCAGGCCTGGGGCACCTTCCCCCGCATGATTGCCTCACTGGCCACTGCCCGGCGTCCTGAACATCGCCGGCAGATCACCCAGATCGTCTATGACCTCATCATCGTGGACGAAGCCCACCACCTGAAAAACCGCGCCAGCGTGTCGTGGAAATTTGTCAACGCCTTGCAGAAGAAATACATCCTCCTGCTGACGGCCACGCCGGTGCAGAACGACCTGGACGAGCTCTATAACCTCATCACCATCCTCAAGCCAGGTCAACTCAAGACGCCGCGCCAATTCCGGCGTCAATTTGTGGTGCAGGGCGACCCACGCCTGCCCAAGAACCGCGGTCGGCTGCGGGAACTGTTGGCCGACGTGATGGTGCGCCACTCGCGAAGCCAGGTGAGAGTGTCCCTGCCGCCCCGCCACGCTCACACCATTCGTCTGAAGCTGAGCCCAGACGAGCGCACCCTGTATGATGATGTCAGCACCTTCGTGCGAGAACAGATGGGAGCAAACCGCGAATCAGGGTTGAGCTCTACCCACAAATTCACCTTGCAGATGATCCAGCGCGAGATTGGCAGCAGCCCCTGGGCTGCTGCACCGACCTTGCGGAAACTGGCCGACCGAGACGAGATGCAGCCTCACCGCACCAAACTACTGGCCCTGGCCGAGCGCGCCACACAAGTCGAGTCGTGGGCCAAGGCAGACGCCCTGGAAAAGCTACTGCTGCCCATAGTAGGACGAGGTGGCAGTTCGTCCAATGGGAAGGTCATCATCTTCACTCACTTCTACGCCACTCTGGAGCGGCTGGCCGAACGATTGCGAGCTCTGGGAGTGGACCTTGTACTTTATCACGGCGGCCTGTCTTTAGCCCAAAAGGACGAAGCCATCCGCCGCTTCGAGGAGAGCGCCTCCGTGCTCCTCTCGACCGAAGCTGCTGGCGAGGGGCGCAACCTGCAATTCTGCCACACCATGATCAACTTTGACCTGCCCTGGAATCCGATGCGCATTGAGCAGCGTGTTGGCCGTATTCACCGCGTTGGCCAGACCCACGAGGTGGACATTTTCAACCTCTCGGCCGAAGGCACCATCGAAGACTACATCCTGGACCTGCTCGACCGCAAACTGAATATGTTCGAGTTGGTCATCGGCGAGACAGGCATGATCCTGGGACAACTGGCCGAAGAGCGCGACTTTGAAGACCTGGTTATGGAAGTGTGGACCCGGGCTCGCACACCCGACGAAGTAGCCAGCAGCTTCGAGCAACTGGGTGAGGCCCTGGTGCAGGCGCGCCAGGCTTACCAGCGCACCCGAGAGTACGACGAAGCCCTCTTTGGAGAGGACTTTGCTGTTGAGTAGTGGGTGACCAATGGATGAACTGGCGAATTTTGTGTTGAACTACTGTCGGGAGGCAGGTGCTATCGTCGAGCCCCCGGCCTACGGAGTATATGAGGTGCTCCTGCCAGACGCCCTGGCAGCGCGTCTGGGCGTGCCTGCCTATCAGCGTTTCGCCTTCGACGAGGCATCGCCGGATTTACAGCCCGGCGAAGTGGAGACAGACGAGGTCACCCACCTGAGCTATAGCCATCCCCTCGTCGAAAGACTCATCGAAGAGGCACGCCAGAAGCCAGCCTGTGCGCGCCTCTACGTAAACGCCGTGCGGCTGGACAAGCGTGGCCTCGCCGACCTGGCCCGCCAGGCCCTCTCTTTCCCCAACGCCCGCCTGACCGAAGTACCCAACCAGACCGAGAGCCCCATCCTTGGTCACTATGTGCGCTTCAATTTCAAAGCGGCCCTGATCACCGACGAGAAACGCGAGCAACTCCTGTCGGTGCTGATGGACGTCCAGGGTGGCTACGCGGTGAAAGAACTGGCCGAAATCGAGCGGCTGGTCACCCTGGAAACCACACCCGCCTTCGAGCACCTGCCGGTGATGTCACCGACCTGGCTACCAGACGAGGAACCGCTGTCATCCCGAACGTTGGAGGAGTTGCTCGAGCGGGCCAAGCGCGCCGCCCTCGACGAACTGGCTGAGCCGCTGGAGAGCTTGCAACGACGAGCAGCACGTTTACTGGAATTGGACCGCGCCCGGCTGGAGCAGTATTACGACGACATGGAGCGCGACCTGAAACGCCGCCTCGAGCGCGCCACCGACCCCTCGGCGACCCTTCGACAAGACTCAGGACACCGCCGGCGCAAGGCGCTCGAAGACAAGCTGGCTGCCGTGCAGGCCGAACGGGAGGCCAAGCTGGCCGATGCCGAAGCCAAATATCGGCTGCGCGTCGAACTGGAACTGATCAACCTGCTGGTCATCGTCCAGCCCCGCCTCGTGTTGCCCATGAACATCCAAAACCGCACGACCACCATCACCCGCACGGTGGTATGGAACCCACTACTCCATCGCATCGAGCCTCTGACCTGCGAGGTCTGCGGTCGGGTTTCCTCCCGGCTGTTCCTGTGCACCGGTGGGCATCTGACACACGAGGAATGTCTGCTACCTCACCAATGCGTGGACTGCAAACGCGTCTATTGTCGCCTGTGCGCTGAGCAGATAAAAGCCTGTGTGGTGTGCGACCGGCCGGTATGCGCCAGCAGCCTGAACCGCTGCCCCACCTGTGGCCGGGGCACCTGCCGCGAGCACGTGGGCCTGTGCCACGCTGCCGAAGGCGAGCCGGCCCGCATCCTTCCGACGCGGAAGCACGGAATGGCGGAGGGCGCGGAAGTACCACCGCCCGAGCTGAAGCCAGAACCGGAGCCAGAGAAAGTCGAGGCCCCGCCCAAACCTCCCGTGGAGAAAAAGCCCAAAAAGAAAAAGCCATCCCCTCCATCGGCCAGAGCAAAACGCCCCCCTCCCACCCGCTGGACACCCGTTACCGGCCAGAAGATCGAGGTGTACACCAATGCCGCCGAGCCGGTAGTCACCGCCTTCGTCCTCGCCTCCGGCGGGCGTGAGTTGGCGACACGCACCTGGGAACTGGTCGAAGACGGCATCGCCGTGTGGTGTCACTGCGAAAAGGGCCCCTTCTGCCCGGCGGATCAGACCGTGCTTGAGCCGGCGACCGCCGCCGAGATCGAAGCGCAACTACGGGCCGAGATTGAGGCCCTGCGGCGAGAATACCAGGTGGCCGGCAAGCGCGTGAACTTTTACTACGTCTTGCACGATGCGCCGCGCCCAGAGCGACGGTTGCTATTGCGCGGCCTGTGGAAAGATGACGTGACCCTATCCAGAGCACGGGCCGTTTTCTTGAAAAGGTACACACCCCGGCGTCGCCGACGCTAAATTCGGCGCTGCTCTCAGGATGAACCACCATATCTTCAGAGCGTGTCTGAAAATTCGGGGGGCGGCGCTCGTAGTAACGACTTCAGTCGTTTTCAGCCGCAGAGCACCGGTCATTAGCGGCTCAAGTCGCCACTACGAGCATTTTTCAGACACGCTCTCAGTGAAATGACACTTAAGAACCCATCTGTGAGCCATCAGAGAACCAGGTAACTCTGCACTCAATCGTGGTTGGGCAGGCTGCCCCACTCCGAGGGCGCAGGAGAGG
>JAOZOT010000632.1 GCA_029933115.1 Anaerolineae bacterium
GAGCACGATGGCGTTGTCCTGGGATCGGCCCAAAGTCACGACACCCCGTCTCAGGCGGAATTCCTGACCGGCCTCTGATCTTGCTTCAACTACTAGCCTAGTTTCTGGTGCGAAACTCCGCCAGACTGCCACCTGGCGGTCTCTTGGAAGCCGTTTGGGGGGTCAAACACCCCATGTTTGGCCTCGTTTCTTAGCTCAATCTGGGTCTTGTGATCCACCCCCGGGAGTTTTGCACCAAGAACTAGCCTAATGTCCATCTATCCCATCATCTCAAGACTCAGAGTACCACTGATTTGAGTTTTGGGGCCAGGTAGCATGACAAAATTTCTCGTGCCCCCTCAGTCCCTGGGCTGGACCGCATAGACCACCCGAAAGCGAAACTTGTCCAGGGTGCGGGGTTCCTTGTCATTCAAGGCTGCGCACAGCGCTTCTGCCGCCCGCTGCACGCTGGGGCGGTCGAAGGGTTTCAGCCGCACATAGAGGGTCTCACCTACCAATTGGACCCACGTTCCACGGTGCAGTATCTGATGCAGCACCACCCGGCGGTCTTTGCCGGTGTAGCTCTTTGACAAGATTTCCAACAACTGCTCTTCGGCGTGGTAGGCCACCATTTTCATCTCGTCGAAGAACCGCTTCCGTTCGAAGTTGCACTGTTCCAGGGGGGCCTCCAAGACCTGGCTGATAGGCACCTTCTTGGGTAGCGCCTTGAGTTCGGCTTTCAGACGCTCGATCTGCCGTCCCAGGCTGGTAATGCGGCGCACCAGTTTCTCCTGCTGACCTTTGTAGGTCTCCAAGCTGATGGTGTCCCGCTTGCGACGCAGCAGTCGTCCGCCCAACTCTCCCTGGCAGCGAGCCTGTTGTGCTTTGAGCGCTTTCTTCTTGGCCCGCAAGGCTTTGATCTCAGGATTGTCCACCAGGGGCTCCTCTCTCACGGCGTCAAAGGCGTAGCCAGGGGAGTAGTCCAACTTCTTCTCGGCCCGCATGATCTTGAAGAAGTTCTCCTGCCCCCAGCGCAGGAGCATCAGGCGGACGATTTCCTGCGGCGAACGGCTCTTGTCGTTGCTGATGACGGCCAGCCGTGTACCGGTCTTCAGGTCCAGGATGACCACGGCGCGGGTCCAGCCGTAGCCCTTGAGGTACACCCCTATCTCTGTCAACTTGAGCTGGACCTTGGTCGTCTTCAGGCGGATGAGGTGGCGACAAAACCCTTCCTCAGGCAGTTGGTCGATGATCTGGCGGAGTTCCCGATTCAACTCCAGCCAGGTGATCCAATGGACCTTGAGCTCGTCCAGAAGCTTGAATAGGGCAGCACAGAAGCCGCCTCGGTCGAAGATCAAGGTCAACACCCAGTCCACCCAACTGTCACCGACGATGGCCTTGACCTGGCTGATCATGCGGGGGATGACGGCTGTGAGTTGGTCTGAGGCGGGTGTCAGCAGAAAGAAGAACGGTTGCCCCTGTGGGTCGTTGGCGTAGTAGGCTTGATGCCCCTTCATGGCCAGGCGGCGGACGGTGAAATACCCCTTGCGCACCACGTGGCGACCGAAGTAGGGGATGAAGTGGCCGTCAATGTAGAGGATTTCCCAGTCCACCACGCCCATGGTGATGAGCTGCTGGGCCACTGCCAGGACGAAGGCTTCACTCCGCTCCACCGCTTGCACCGATTTGAGGAAGCGACGCAACTTGTCCAGCCCAGGTCCCCGACGGCGACCCAGGAGCAGCCCGAACTCGGTGAAAAGCAGGATGCGGGTGGCCTCCAGGGAAGGCACGTTGAACAGAGCCAGGAAGAAAAAGGCCAAGGCCATTTGCAAGACGGTGTAGCCCAGGTCAGGCAGGGTGGAGAAGGTACAGGCCACCAGGCCGGCGAAGTCCAGATCGTGCAGAAAGGGCAAGGCCAGGAAGCCGCCACCAAAGGCCGAATCAACAACGGCCCTCAGGCGGGCCAGATACCGGCCATCAGCAGCGGTGAGGGAGGGCAAGGCGGGCTCCTCGCTCATCTCAGAGGTCATCGCCACCCCGCCTTCAGCCACTTCTGTCGCCGCCAGAGGTGAGGTCGGATTTTCCTCGGCTGGTGAGCAAGCCGCCCTCTGGGGGCGAGAACGCACGTTCTGGAGGCAACGTTGCACATGGCGTTGGCTGACCTGTTCGGCTTCGCCCTCGTTGGCACTGGCT
>JAOZOT010000138.1:0-6835 GCA_029933115.1 Anaerolineae bacterium
TGATGCTCATCAGCCAGCGGGGCGAGTTGGGCGAGTTCAACCCGGCCCAAATTGCGATGGGCCGTGCCGCCCGGCCAGTGCTGGACGCCCTGGACATCCAGCACTTTACCTTGCGGCGCCTTGACGAGGTAGCCACCCTGATGGACGGGGCTGTCAAGACGGCTTACACCGCCCGGCGGCCGGTGGCCCTGTTCCTCTCGACGGCAATGGTGGGGTGGAAGGAAGAGGAATGAGTGATGAGGGATGAGGCGATGGGGAGTAAGGGACAAAGGACCGGGGACAGGGAGCTCGTCAATCGTTTGGAGGCGACGCGGCATCTGGTGAGCCGGGCGCCGCAGGCGCTGATTGTGGCCGGCCCGGGTAACGCCAAGTTCGACTTGGTAGCCACCGGCGACAGACCGCAACACTTCTACGTCTGGAACAGCCTGGGGCTGGCTCCGTCTATCGGGCTGGGGCTGGCGCTGGCTCAACCGGAGCAACAGGTCATCGTCTTGGACGGCGACGGGGGTACGCTGATGAACCCCGGCGCGTTGGTGACCATCGCCCGCCTGGCCCCGCCCAATCTGCTGCACATTGTGTGGGACAACGGTCAATATCAGTTGACCGGCGGACAACTCACTGCCACCGCTACAGTGACCGACTTGGCCACTATAGGGCGGGGGGCGGGCCTCCGGCACGTGGCAACGGTAACCACCATGAGCGAATTCAAGGCTGGATTGGAGATCTGGCTGGCAGAACCGGGGCCGTGGCTGGTGGTGGCCAAGATAGACGACAGTTCTGCCCCCGCCCGTCCACCCAAGGATCCGGTCTGGATCAAACTACGGTTTATGGAAACAGTGAGCAAAGTGGCGAGATCGGCCGAGTGAGAGGCTGAGGCGGCAGGCGATTACCCTCCCCCATCCCCTTCAGCGGTCTCGGCCAGCAGCTTCTCGACCAGCGCTTCCTCCTCACTCAAACTGCTCACCTGGCCATCCAGTCTGGCGGCGCGCAGAGCGTCCAGAATCTGCCGGTAAATAGGCCCCGGCTCTACACCCCTCTCTTGCAGCCAGGCTCCGTCAATCTCGGGCTTGATGTGTTGCAGGCGACGATGGTAAAGCTCCAGGCGCTCTCGTATCAGAGCAGAGTCGGAGGCTACCCATATCAGAAAGATACTCCGGCCGGAGAAGGGGGACAGCAATTGGTAAACGGCACTGGGTGGGAGGTCCCTTTCGGCCAACCTGGGCACGAGGGCCCGCAATTCACCGACCTCGCGCAGGCAGGCCGCATCGTCGCGGGTGATCTTGAGCCGCTTGATCAGCGTCTCCAACTCCTCGGGGATCAGCCGGTAGGTCAGGAGGGCCAGGTAGTGGAGGGGTGACGTCTGCTCTCCGCTATCGGGCCTCCAGTCTCCGGCATCCAGAGCCTCTCGGAGACGCTGGTATTTCCTGCTGAGCCAGTCATTGCAGCGCAAGGCAGGGTGTATCTGGGCCAACGCTCCCAGTTCCTCCAAGCGGCCCAGCCCCTTTTCGGGTTCCGCTTCCTGAAGGATCAGATACAACTCGTGGCGGATCCTTTCGCCGCTGACGCGGTCGAGCAACCCCAAGGCGTTCTCTATCAACTCTTCCGTGCGCTCTTCGATCTTGAACCCCAGACGCTGCTCCAGACGCGCAGCCCTGAGTATGCGGGTGGGGTCCTCGACAAAGCTCAGGCTGTGCAGCACCCGGATCAGCCCGTTCCTCAAATCCTGCTCGCCCCCGTAAAAGTCCAAAAGCTCGCCGTAGTGCTCTGGGTCGAGCCGAATGGCCAAAGTGTTGATGGTAAAATCGCGCCGGTGCAGGTCCAGTTTGATGGAGCTCCGTTCGACCTGGGGCAGGGCGGTAGGGTGTTCGTAGAACTCGGTCCTGGCGGCGACAAAGTCAATGGAAGAGACCGAGAGTTGCTCGCTTTGGGCTTTGTCGAAGATCAGCTTGGCCGTGCCAAAGCGGGCGTGGCTGCGCACCCGACCTCCGATCTGACGCGAGAGGCGTCTGGCCAGCTTGATGGCGTCTCCCTCGACCACCAGGTCAATATCCAGAGTCGGTGTACCCAGAAGGAGGTCGCGCACAAAGCCGCCTACGAAGTAGAGAGAGTAACCCATCTGGCTGGCTATCTGGCTGGCCTGCTGGATCACTTCTAGCAGTGGAGCGGGCAGGGCCTGCTCGATGAGCTGAGCTATCTCGGTTGCACGAGGGCGTTTATGAGGCGGTGTGCTCCACAGCTTGATCAGATCGGTGCGGGTGACAATGCCGATGACCTCGCCATCTTTCACCACGGGCACCTGGCCCAGGCCATGCTCCATCATCACCTGCTGCAAGCGGGCTACCGAGTCCTCTGGAGAGACGCTGACATCGCCTTTGTGCATGTAGAGACGGATGGCCGCCCCTCCCAGCCGATGGTGAAGGGCTTTGTCAATTTCTCGCCGGGTGAGGGTGCCCACCACCTGACCGTTCTCTACCACGGGGAAACCCTCGTGCCCATAGCGGCGCATCATCTCCTCCGCTTCGGCCACAGTGGTCTCGGGCGACAGGGTGTGCACCCCATAGGACATGATCTGGCCCACAGTGACTGTGGGTTTGACGTGCTTTTGCAAGAGGTCGAGGAGTTGTTGACGGGTGTCGGCCAAGGTTCGGCCGCGGATCAGGGCCGCAGCCGCCCGGTCGTGTCCCCCGCCGTTCAGGTGAGCGGCAATTTGCGCCACGTCAATAGCCTCGGAAGAGCTACGGGCTACGAACTGGATGTGGTCATCCATTTCGACCAGGAGAAAGAGGGCAGCGGGGTCAAAGATGTCCCTCAAGCGGTGAGCCAAAGTGGAAATTTCCTCAACGTACTCTGAGACGGCGGCTGTGGCGATGACCACCGAGTGACCCGCAAAGTCGAGAGCCTGACTGTTCTCCAGCAGTTGGTTGTAAAGCTGACGCTGCTTCTCAGTGAGAGGATGGTGCAAAAAGTTGTTGACCACCTCCAGGTTGGCTCCTTGCTCCAGAAGCCAGGCCGCACAGCGCAGGTCTCGCGGGGTGGTAGTTGGGTAGGACAGGGAGCCGGTATCCTCGTAGATGCCCAGGAGCAGCAGAGTGGCCTCGATGGGTGAGAGGGTTATATTGGCCTCGCAGATCTGTTCCACCAGGATAGTAGCCGTGGCTCCCGTCTCGCCACCGCTATAGGTCATTCCCTCCTCGAGCTCGCGGGAGAGGGGGTGATGGTCAATGATGCGCACCTCAGTCTCACGGCTCATACCCTTGAGGTGAGGAATGGCCTGGGTGTCTACCAGGATGACCCGCCGGATAGGCCCTCGTGGCAACTCGTCGTGCTGGAGGAAAGGCAGCTCATCCCAGTAGAGGGTCAGAAAATCGCGCAGGTTGCGGTTGGGGCGCCGGGGGACTACCGGCTTGGCCTGGGGATATAGTTTGGCCGCACCCAGCAGCGAAGCCAGAGCGTCAAAATCTGTATTCTCGTGAGTCAGAATGACTTCTATCTCGCGGGCCATGCCTTCAACCTTTCACTGCCGTAGGGTGGGCCAGGGGGTGAGGGCCTTTGGCGCCCCACCCCGACTTTCGACCTGAGGCCTACCAGAAGGGGCGGGGCTCTTCTGTATTCGCCCGCCCGAACCACAGGTCCAGGCGGCCGGGGACAGGCCACGCCGCTCTTCAACGCCTCGGCCGCCCGGCGTGGTCTGCCGTGCGGCATTTCCGGCCAGAAAAAGAGAGCGGGAGCCACCACCACCCGAAACCCAATGAGGTCGTGCCAGCTGCCGGGCTCGACCCTGCTGCGGTAGGGGCAGCGGGCGTCGTTTCGATCGCCGTGCCACGACCCGCCCCGCAACACCCGGAGAAAGATACCCTCGGGATCCTCACGTTCATCAGGCTGATAAGGCAGACCGTAATCGGGCTTCGGCCAGTCGGTGCCCCAGCGGGTGTTGGTCCACTCCCACACGTTGCCGATCAGGTCCAGCACCCCGTACGGGCTTCGCCCGGCAGGATAGAGGCCCACCGGGGTGGTGGCTCTGGCCGGTCCCTCCCAGGTGTTGGCCTTGTTCTCATCCCAGTCGTCCCCCCAGGTCCAGGTGCGCCGGGGCAGAGGGTTTGGCTCTCGCCGGCTCTCATCCCCATCCAGGAAGAGCCCACCCCGCGCTGCCTTCTCCCACTCTGCCTCGGTCGGTAAACGAACCACAAACCGCCCTTCCCGCACCCCCTCCACCAATTCCTCCGGCCAGCCGCCTCCACTGCCGATTCGCTCATTCGCCCATTCGCGCATTCGCTCCGTCAGCCAGCGGCAGTAGGCCACCGCCTCGTACCAGGTGACCCCCACCACGGGCTGGTTGGGGCGGTTGAAGCGCGGGTCGTGCCAGAACATGGGCCTGTCCCGGCGGTCCGGCGGGCGGCCCCAGCCTTCTCCCTCTCCCTGCCGCCAGGCCCACCCGGCCTCGGTCCAGTAGTCCTTATGATCGTATCCTCCGCCTTTTTTGTCAACGAAGAGAGCGAACTGGGCATTGGTCACCGGGTAGCGGGCCATGAAGAACTCAGGGACGTGGATCTCGTGTACGCCCTCCTCGGCCTCCAGCCAGGCGAAGAACACATCACGCAGCCACTCTTTTGTCTCACCTTCAGGGGGCTTGTAGGTTCCATCCTCGATGCGCTCCCAGGTGAACTGCTTCCAGCGCTCCACTTCTTCGGATGGGGAGCCCATGAGGAATGTCCCGGCGGGCACTTTTACCAGGTCCGGCTTCAGGGTGCACACTCCTGGGCGGGGGTCGCCCAGAGCGCCCAGGGCTTCTCCGGCCTGGATGCGGGCCGGGACGGCAAAGGCGGGGTTTTCGTCGGCGATGGCCGGGAGCAAGCGCTCCACAACGCGCTCCCGCAGTTTCCAGCCCAGGGGGGAGCGTGCGGCGTCGGCCAGCCCCCGGGCGGTCAGGATCAGGGAGCGGTAAGGGGTGTCTGGGGGGTCTTCCACGTTCAGGAGCGACTCCAGTATTCCTCTGGCCTTTTCCGGATCCTGAGTGCTCAGGTGGCCGATGGTCAGCAGTACCGTCTCCTCCCACCAGTCCCAATCCTGCTCCAGGGACTGCAGCACCTGCTCATCTGGGTTAGGTGTGCGGCCCAGGCCCCGGGCGGCCAGGTATTCCTGAAAGGCGCGGCGGTAGAAGCTGAGCGTCTCCCCTAATTCGCGCATCAGGTAGGTGCGCTCGATGACCCAATCCAGAAAGACCTCAGCCCTTTTCCGTGCTTCCCGCTCCTTCTCCTCCCCCGCCCCTTCCTGGAAGTGAGGGGCCAGGAGTTCCTCCACCTCCAGGCGGCGCATCTCCAGGGTGTTCTCTTTCTGCCAGTGGAAGGCCACTTCCTCCAGAGGGAGGCGTTTCTCCTTGACGCTCATATCATCCAGCCAAGAGGGAGGGGCGACCAGCCGACGCCCCCAGCGGGCATCCCAGCCCAGAAGTAATTCGGTGCAGGTGTCGTAGAGATCGGCCCGGCCTTCGGGGAGTTTCCCCACGTTGAAGTGCACGATGACCATCGCCGTGAGGAGCAGGGGGTTGTCGGCCAAGGCCCGCACTTGTTCTTTCTCCTCCAAGCGGCGTAGGAAATCCTCGGTGTTCTCCTGAGCAGCACGGGTGCCCACCCCTAGCACGGCCTCGTTCCAGCGACGCACAAAGGTGGCAATATCCTCTGGCCAGCGCAGAGGCTCTAGCCAGTCCTCGTGGAAATCCCCGCCCAGACGAGCCGCTCCCTGATACCCCTCCGGGCGGCAGGTAGCGACGAAGCGGCACTTATCGTAGCGCCGGGAGAAGAGGGTCACCGTCTCGGAGATGAACTGCCGGTCGGAGAAACGGGCCACTTCATCCAGGCCGTCCAACAGCAGCAGGCAATTCCCCTCCTCCAGCCGCCGCTCAAGGTAGCCATCCGCCAGGTCCAGGTGACGGAAATGGTGGTTCAGGTAATCGAGGAGTAGGTCGGGGTTGGGAGACTCTTTCTGGGCGTCGGACAGGCCCCTGAGGTAAAGCCCGAAGCCGCTCAGAGGAAGCAGGACGGGCAAAGGTAACGGCCTGGGCTCCCAACCCAGGTTTCTGTGCACCAGGGCCGGTCGGCGGTCGCGCAGGGCCTGGGCCAGAGTGAGGGCTACGTAGCGCAGAAAGGTGCTCTTGCCGGAACCGGCCTCGCCGACGATAATCAGGCAGCGGTATTTGGGTAAAAGCTCGGCCACCGGCACAAGACGCTCCTCCTCCCGGGCCATCATCAGCCCTATCTCCCCGCCCCGAGGCAGGCGGCCCAGACCGGGGGCGGCCTCACCGGCCGCAAAGAGGGGCACATAGATGCTCTCCAGAGAGACCACGGTCACCTTCTCTCTGGCGATGCCCTTGATCTCCAGGCGCTCGCACTTGTCGAGCACATCTTTGAGCAGAGCGCGAGTTGGCCGGTCGGGGCCTGGCCCCAGCCGGGCTATCAGATTGCGTCGCCGGTCCTCTATCCAGGTAGTGATCCCTTTGGCCCAGGCATTCAGCAATTCCCCCCCGACCTTGTGGGCCAGGGCAAAGAGCAAAGCCACCGCCAGCAATGGCACTACCCACCACCCAAAAGCCCGCACCATCCCCCACGCCTTCTCCGCCGGCTCCGGCCAGGGGGAGAGGGGCGTAGGGGTGACGGCCGGAGTAACGATGAGCACGGGGATGGGAGTGACGGCCGGCACCGGCGTGGGGCTTGTCGTGGGTGTTGGAGCGGGGCTCTGGGCACACACCGCAAGCACCAGGCCACATAAGAGGCAAAGCAAAAGCACTCTACTCATCCTCTGCACCATGATGGCCCTCCTTGGAGAAGACGGCGCCCTCCCG
>JAOZOT010000138.1:6935-8479 GCA_029933115.1 Anaerolineae bacterium
GCCCTCACCCCACCCCCGGCCCCCTCCCCTCTCCCGCCGGCCTGGCGCGGCAGCAGGAGAGGGGGAGAATGTTCCCCCTCTCCCATCGCCTGCAGCGAAGCGCAGGGCGGATGGGAGAGGGGGTCAGGGGGGGCCTTCTATGCTTCTGCGGGGGCCGCTCGCTTCTGCCGGTAGAGGTCACGTCCCAGCAGCCACAGTGCACCCAGACCCAGTAGCACCACGACCAGGTTGATCAGCCCGCCCAGGAAGGGTATAGCCGTGAGGATGACAAAGAGCACAACCCCCACCACCAGCGGCCAGATGCGCCCCTCCGCCCAGTCGCGCTTCAGGAGGCCCAGGAGCAACCGCCCGCCCAGGAAGCTGACCACGATCTTGGTGAAGTAGGCGATGGTGAGGCCAAACAAGACGGCCAGGACAAAGATGGCCAGCAGACCCAGCACGATCACTGTCCCCACCAGGTTGCCCAACTTGACAGCGTCCAAGACCACCGCCAGCAAGATCATCGCCACCAGGATGATCAGAAAGGCCAGGAAGACAGCGGCAATGGTGACCACGCCCCAACCCAGGCTGGGCAGTGGCCTGGCCCGCAGTGCATCGGTAACCCGCCTCGTCCAGCCGGGTATCACCCACACTACCAACAGGCCGACCAGGAGCAAGGCGACCAGGCGTTGCAGATGACCCAAGAACCGGCCGAGCGGAGAGACAACAGCCTCCTCTTTAGCTTCGACTTCCGGCATGTGGTGGGTAATTACACCGGCCACCACACCGGCCGGGATGCTCACCTCGCCGGCACTGGTGTAATCGAGTTTCCCGCCGATGCGCGCTCCTTCATCCACGGTCAAACCCATAGGAATTGAAGGCGCGGCCGGAGCGCCGGGCATGAAGAACGTGGGAGGCCGCTCCTTTCCGGCCTCACCCACCTTGGCATCCACATCTCCGCCCACGCTGCCGCTCAACTGCAAACCGCCCGCGGCCACTTTCAGGTCTTGGGCTACATCGCCGACTAAGAAGGCCTGGTAGCCGGCGTAGATGAAATCGCCGCCCACGGAGCTATCCTTCCTGCCCTCGATGCTGAAGCCGGCGGCCACCACATCATCGCCCACCTGGGCACCGCTGTCCAGTGTCAGCACCTGCCCGGCCAGGCGAGCGTCGTCTGCCACCGTGCCCTTCACCACGATGGTCTGGCCGGCAGCTATCAGGTCTCCTTCGACGGTGCCGTTGACCTCAATGGTGTTGCCGAACACTATCAGGTCGCCTTTGACTGTGCCGTTCAGGGTGAATGTGCCGGCACCCACGTACAAATCGTCCTCGATCACTTCGTCGGCCTCGATGACGACGGTGTCACCGCCCTGACTCTCAAAGGCCAGAGCTGTGGCCGTCAGGGTGAACAGGATCAGGCCGGTCAGGCCGATGAGCCCAACCCATTTCCAGAAACGTTTCTGCTTCATGAGATCCCCTCCTTCTGCTATTTGTTTCCCTTATCGCTTTGCCAGGTAGCTCTGCACTCAATCGTGGTTGGGCAGGCTGCCCCACTCCGAGGGCGC
>JAOZOT010000139.1 GCA_029933115.1 Anaerolineae bacterium
TCTACGGGGGGACTATCTAAAAAGGCAAGGCCCTGCTCCCCTCCGGCGGCTCGGTCAAACCCTCCAGAGGGGGAGCAGGGCAGTCTTGAGCCAACACCTGGTGCCTGGGGCGGCGTTCGAATCCGCTCCTGGTGTGCTTCAGACACCCGCTCTACCACATAAGCTACCACAGGCCGGGGAGAGACACGAGCATCCGCCGGTCGGGGCAGCCCCCCGCCTCCACTGACATCTCAGGGTTCCCCTGTCCCCTCGCCATTGGTCCCGGCTCTTCACCGGGTGGCTTCGGACAGTTCGGGAGGTAGCCGTTGATAGGCTAACCGACAAGATGTCGCTGTCTCAGTGGACCCGGCAGGCATCGAACCTGCCCACAGGTGGGTGCAAACCACTGCGGCCCCCACTGGCTCTCGGGCCCATGGAGGGGGCTGGTAGCCGGCCACTCGACGACCTTTTGGCTTTGGAACGGGCCTCGGAAGAGATTTCCGCGGACTGGGTCAGGCGAGCCGGCTACCTTCAAGGCGCGCCCCCAACGCCCTCGCCGCCACGCCCGGCGGCGGACCGACGTGGATTGGCTGAGGAAAAACAAAGGGCGTGAAACTGCCGTCTCACGCCCGCCAAAGGTAAGCTGTATGATGCCAGACAGAGGTCAAGCTCTCATACCGGCCTCCCTTCGTCGGACGCGAACGCCTTCCTGATTACTATGCGCCATACCATAGCCCAGGGCAAACGGCCGGGTGCACAGAAATGCCATTGCCCGGGGGTCTGACTGCCAGCTAAAGACCGGCTGCGCTAGCTCATATCTCTGCGCGTGGCGGATTGCAAATCCGCCGCCAGACCGCTGGATCTGCAATCCGGCGAGAGCACGTTGTGAGCTGTTCAAATCAAGTTTACCTGTGACGCTTCTTAAACTCACTGCCCTTTACTCCATCGCGTACTGCTTCGAGTTGTGACTGCTCACCTGTATATACTATACCACACTTTTTGGCCTTTGTCAAGAGTCCAAATTCAGTTCGTCTCCTGATTGATAGCGTTTCATCACGGTGTAGGCATTGGCCAACGACAGTGGTCTACCTGATTGGGAGACAAAAAGGTACTCGCTGTCTGTCTCTGGCCGTTCGTTCGCCAAATAGGTCCCCAAGCCATTCTCCATGTATTTCTCCAGCCTCGGCAGGTCATCCCAGGTCAGCTTGATGATAGTGGGGATCTTCCAGCCATCGTCCAACATGGCCTGCATGGCCTTGTTGCGCAGACGGATCCGTTCTTGTTTGCGCCGCGCCGATTTGGCCCCTATGCGCCGGTAGTGTTCTAGGCCATACCGCTCTTTAGTACATTCTCCTCCTCGGCGGCGGTGCTTCGTAAACTCCTGGCCGTGCAACCTCATGGTGGCGGCGCCGCCCAGGGACCCTATTCTGGCGTAAAAGCCATTGCCCCCATAACGCCTTTTGGTAGTCGCCCCGCCGAGCTTTCCGGCTCTGGACCTATGATCTGGTTCTGCCACCTACCTCCCTCCTCAGTCGTGCCTGATTACCTGTGCATAGTATACCAGAAGCTAACAGGAATGTCAAAGTTGGTGAAGAAGTAAAGGATATGGTATAATGAGAGATGGTCTCAGTGATGTCAACTAGGAAATACCTTATCGGCCTGACAGGCAACATCGCCACGGGCAAGAGCGCCGTGCTCAGGATGCTCAAGCATCTGGGGGCCAGGGCTATTGACGCTGACTCTCTGGTTCACCGGTTGATGGCCAAGGGGACATCCGTCTGGCAGGCTGTCTTGGACGAGTTTGGGGAAGGGATTCTTGATCCCAGGGGAGAGATAGACCGGAGGAAGCTGGGAGCCATCGTCTTTGCCGATGCAGAAGCTCTCAAGAGGCTAGAAGCTATCACCCACCCGGCCGTCACTGCCCGTGTGGACGAGTTGGTCCGCCAGGCAACGGAACCAGTAGTCGTGGTGGAGGCCATCAAGCTCATCGAGGCCGGCTGGCATCGCACCTGCGACGCTCTGTGGGTGGTGACCTGCCCCAAGGAGCAACAACTGGAGCGACTGATGCGCACGCGAAAGCTGAGCAGAAAAGAAGCTCTGTTGCGCATCGAGGCTCAACCCCCGCAAGAGGGCAAGGTAGCTCTGGCCGATGTGGTCATCAACAACTCAGGGAGCTTGAAAGAACTGAGAGAACAGGTGGAGAGAGAGTGGCAGAAGTTGGTGGGAGGAGGGGGGGCGAAGAGTTGAGAAGGAGGCTCGCCATGGACGTCAAAATAAGACCGGTTACCCTGGATGACGCTGAGGGAGTGCTGGAGGTGCTCAACTCAGTGGTGCAGGAGCGAAAGCATAGCTCCTTCGACAGAATATTGACTGTGGAGGAGGAACGCCAGTTCATCGCCTCGCTGGGGGAGAGAAGTGGTTTCTTCGTGGCCGAGCTCGAGGGTCGCATCATTGGCTTTCAGACCATCGAGCCCTTTGCTGCCTATACCCCGGCTATGGACCACGTGGGCATCATGGGCACTTTCGTCCACGCCGACTTTCGAGGGCAGGGTATTGGCCATCAACTGGCCGAGGCTTCTTTCAAATTCGCCCAAGAGAAGGGTTACGAAAAAGTGGTTATTTACGTGCGGGCCGGCAACAAGGCCGCTCAGGAATTCTATCAAAACCTGGGCTTTGTGCCCAAAGGTACGCTGGAGAAGCAAGTCAAGATTGACGGGGAATACGACGATGAAATCGTCATGGAAATGTTCCTGGAGGTCGAGGAGAAAGCCGAGGCAAAGGAAGAAGTCAAAGCAGAGAAAGAAGTGATAGTGCGGCGGGCCAAACGCAGGGACATTCCGGCCATCACGGTCATCATGAACGGTTTGCTGGGGGAGGGAACTTTTACCGAAGACGATGTGATGCAAAAAATCTTTGAGAAGGCGTATTGGGTAGCTGTAGGGGAAAAGGCCGGCGGCCTAGCCGGCTGGCAGGCCGAGAATCTAGTAGCCTGCATTGACGAATTCTACGTCTATCCGCCCGGCTATTGGGAGGAGATTGGCGGTCCCTTGCTGGAGACTATTGAAGCAGAAGCTTACGAGCTCTCATGTGAGGTTTCCATCATCTTCATTGACAATTACCATCCGCAAGAGGCTCTCGAATTCTTTGCCAACCACGGCTACGAGCGCCAGGAGCTGGAAGACCTGATTAAAATTTGGCGTGAGGTGGCTTCAGAGTTCATGACCGAAGGCAGGTTCTTGATGCTCAGGAAATTGAGGGAGAAACGCATCATGCAACCGCTTTAGCCTTTTGATTGGGATATAGTCCCATCGAGATGGGTTCTCAAAGAACTGGAAGGGGGTGATCTCATGGCTTTCATCCGCCAATTCATCAGCAAGCACCCACAACTGACAGCCTGGTTCGTCTTGGCTGTGGGTATGGTTTTGATACTCATCTGGGCAGCTAAAGACGTGGGGCTTCTAGCGCATCAGTGGGCGGCTCTTATCATAACTACTATTATCCTGGCCGGGCTGTGCGTGTGGATCATTGGCTGGGAAGAAAACGAGACCTGACAGGTTTGCAAACCCGTCAGGTCTGGCTCTCTCTGCGAAGCTTGAGGCTCACTACCACCAGGGCAGGAAGGAAGTCTGCGTAGTGGCGGTGAGGCTGCCATAGGTGACGGTAACGTCAATGACGATGATATAGCCCGGCAAGGGGTTGCCTACACTGAAGGTGTGGTGGGTGTAGCCGGTCGTGTCGGTGGGCGGCGCGGAAAGAGTCCGATCACCGGTGGTGTAATGGGCCACAAAGCTCACCTGCGCTCCGGGCAGCCCCCGCCCTCGCTGGTCGGTAACGTACACGTACACCGTCTGGTAGCCTTCCCGGCCCGTGATGGCGTATTTCACTGAAGCGGTAACATTGAGGGCTGTGACCGAGGGCAAGGGAGTCGGAGTGGCGGTGGGCAAGGCGCTGCTGGCTGAGCCAGAAGAAGTCGGTGTGGTCAATATGGCCGGCGGGGGCTGTGGATCGAGGAGGGTTGGATCCAACTTTTTCTCATCCAGCTTCTTGTTGATGTCAATTTCCCCCAACAATCCCAATTGCACTTTGTAGGGATGAGGATTCTCGGGATGCCATTCCAGGCACGCCCGCTGGAAATACTGGACTATGCGGCCTCTCTCGATCAGGAACTCTGTGATGGGATAACCAAAGACATCCAGTCCCCCGTGTTCGTCGAAATAAGTCAGAAAGGCGAATGAGACAGTGTGTCCTGTCTCTGGATAGTAACGCCGTTGAGGGTGATTGGCCGGAGGAATCTCTGCGGGCGAGATAGGTGGCTGGCGGTATCCCAGTTCATCGCCCAGAAGTCCCAATTGCACTTTGTACGGCTCAGGGAGTTCTGGATGCCATTCCAGACGCACCTTCTGAAAGTATTGGACACGGCGGCCATTGTAGATGAACTCGTCGGTCAGAGGATAGCCGAAGACTGCCAGGCCACCGTGAGCTTCAAAGAAGGCTAGAAACTCTCCACGCACACTATGGCCTGTCTCTGGGAAATATTTTATGGAGGGCGCCTGCCCGTAGGTAGAGCAAGGCCACACAAAGCTTGCTCCCATTATGGCACAAACGGCGAGGATCCTCATCACCAGTTTCATGACATTCTCCCCTCGTCCATACCTATTTGTGCTGCGAAAACTACATAATATTATACAACATAATCTGATTTTGCGCAATAGCCCAAAAGTCCTGCCTCCAGGGCTAAGGGGGCAGTCACCGGTGCAACGCACCTCGTCCAATTACAGCAGTGCTTTCAGGTGCGTTGCACCTCGACTTTAGAGCGTGTCCGAAAATTCAGAGGGCGGCGCTCGTAGTAACGACTTCTGTCATTTTAGCCTCAGAGCACCGGTCGTTAGCGACTCAAGTCGCCACTACGAGCATTTTTCAGACACGCTGTTAGGGAAGCCCTGATTCCTGTCCGGCGAAGACAAATCCCCTTCACTTCCGAAGGGGATTGTTTTGTGGTCATAATCTGAGGGCGATGGCTCCCCAAAGAGCCACCGCCCTGCTCAATGTTTTCTATCCTGTCTAGTGGCGGCGACAGGGCTTGAACCTGTGACCTAACGATTATGAGCCGTTCGCTCTGCCACCTGAGCTACGCCGCCATTTTAGCAGATAGCTGATAGCCGATGGCTAATGGTGCTATCAGCTACCTACCATCTGCTAATTGGTAGCGGGGGTTGGACTTGAACCA
This sequence comes from Anaerolineae bacterium, assembly GCA_029933115.1. Taxonomy (GTDB): domain Bacteria; phylum Chloroflexota; class Anaerolineae; order E26-bin7; family E26-bin7; genus E26-bin7. Next base: position 5,207 of record JAOZOT010000139.1, read on the forward strand.
ACGACCTTCGGGTTATGAGCCCGACGAGCTGCCACTGCTCCACCCCGCATCGCAGTTTTATTATAATCCCATTCTCCGTTTTTGTCAAGGCAACGAGTTCGCACTGTCAAAATCCACCAGCGGACGGTCGAAGAAAAGAGCCCACCATTCCTGCCAGTGTGATTCTCTTTGCGGTGGTTGGGTTGGGGCAGAGTAAGCTTCTGGAATAGGAGGTGGTTCTTCGTTGAGGGGAATGGGGACGACGGCTATCTCCCCTGGTTTCACCCATTTCAGTTCCTCGCGGGCTATGCGCTCCACGTATTCGTCCGTCTGCACATATTCTTTGAGAGCCACCAAGGCCTCGTGCTTAGCCCTCTCGGCTGCTATCTCCTGCTCCAGCCTGAGTTCTTCGCGCCGAATGCGGTAGTTAGTCGCTGCCTTGCGCCCGAAATCAACTATCATGGAGATAGCCATGGTAGCAACGACAATGGTCACAATTTGAGTGAAAGGTACGCTCCGGCGGTGTTTTGCTTTACTCATGACCTCTGCCCATTGAAATTATCAACCCTTCGCTTTCTCGTGCAAAAGTCACCCTGATCACGATAATGATACCGTACTTTCGGGGCAAAGTCAAATGGATAAGGTTGGCCACGAAACCGGCCCGCAGCCCCCCAGCGGCAAAAGACAAATCCCAGGCCAGAATAACCGACCTGGGACAAACAGTGCCGAAGGTGGGATTTGAACCCACATGGGCTAATGCCCACTGCGCCCTGAACGCAGCGCGTCTGCCTGTTCCGCCACTTCGGCATCGCAAAATAATTTTACCACCAAACTTGGAGTTTGTCAATTCCCCAATTCTCCACACCTTGAGGCTCGCTTGCCAGATTACAACTTGTCTAGTACAATAGAGGCCGTAAATGGAGCGGCCTCTTTTGCTTGCCGCAATAGACGGTGGAGGTTGTCTCTGATGGGAGAGGTAATATCTCTGGAAAAGGCTTTGGCCATCCGAGACAAGTTGCGGGCCGAGGGCCAAACCGTTGTTTTCACCAATGGCCATTTCGACCTGCTGCACTTAGGCCATGTAGACTATTTGCAGAGGGCCAGGGAACTGGGCGATGCGCTGATCGTAGGACTGAACAGTGATACCTCGACGCGAACCCTCAAGGGCGAAAAACGCCCCATCGTCCCCCAGGATGAGCGCGCTCAGGTGTTGGCAGCCCTGGCCTGCGTTGATTACGTGGTCATTTTTGAGGAGACGACAGCCAACAGCTTGGTGGAAGCTCTCCAACCAGAGGTCTATGTCAAGGGAGGAGACTGGGGCAAGAGCCGAACTCCACCTGAGGCAGAGGTCGTGACCGGCTACGGCGGGCGGGTACACATATTGCCTTACCTGCCCAACCACTCTACGACAAGGCTCATCGAGACCATTGTAGAACGCTTTGGTTCGGAAGGGATGGAAGGTGGAGGGTAGAGGATGGAGGAGCAGCCCCCCGAAGGGATAACATTTGAAGCGGGCCGAGGCATCGCCGGGGCGGCAGGTATCATCGCCTTGGGCAACGTAGCCAGCCGCATCCTGGGCCTGGTGCGGGTGACGGTCATCGCCGACCTTTTTGGAGCCACCGGGTTGGTCAGCGCCTACCAAATCGCTGCCACCGTGCCCACTATGATCTACGATCTGCTCATCGGGGGCATGCTCAGTTCGGCTCTGGTGCCGGTCTTCAGCGAGTACGCCGCCGCCAGGACCAAAGAGGAACTGTGGCGCGTTGTCAGTGTGGTGCTCAGCCTGACGACAGTGGCTCTGAGCCTTTTCGTCGTAGCCTTGGAACTGCTGGCTCCCCAGGTAGCCTGGCTGCTGGGCGGAGGTTTTGGGGCCGAGCTACAGACTGTGGCCACCACCTCGATCCGCATCGTCGTGCCCGCTGTTCTCCTTCTCGGTCTGTCGGGCATTGTCACGGGTCTGCTCTACACTTTGAAGCGTTTCACCTACCCGGCCTTTGGAGCGGCTGTCTTCAACGCCGGCATCATCCTCGGCGCTTTTTTTCTGAGCGACTCTCTGGGGATTTACAGCCTGGTGGTAGGCACAGTGTTGGGAGCCGGGTTGCAACTGGCCATCCAGTTGCCCGGTCTGCGCGGCACGCGCCTCTCTTTCTCCCTCGACTTCTCTCATCCCGGCCTGCGTCGCATTGCCCTGCTGTACGCGCCTATCGTCCTTGGGCTGGTCATCAGCCAGATTCAGGTGGCCATTGACCGCAACCTGGCCTCCCGCACCGGTGAGCAGAGCATCGCCTGGATGCAGAATGCCACCAATTTGATTCAGTTTCCCCATGGGCTGGTGGCGGTGGCCATCTCCCTGGCCGTATTGCCCTCCCTCTCCCAACTGAGCGCCACTGCCGACTGGGCTGGCTACAGGCGTACTCTGGCGATGGGACTGCGCATGGTGGTGGTGCTCATCTTGCCGGCCACGGTGGGCCTTTTCATCATGGCCCAACCGATCATCGCCCTCATTTTTGAACACGGTGCTTTCACCGCTTACGACACAGCCTGGACCGCTTTCGCCCTGCGCTGTTACCTGCTGGGACTCGTCTTTGCCGCCGTGGACTGGCCTCTCAATTACGCCTTCTACGCTCGTCAGGATACCCTGACGCCGGCCTCGGTTGGTGTCCTGAGCGTCTTCGTCTATCTGTTGGTAGCTCTGCCCTCAATGAAACCTTTGGGCATGATTGGCCTGGTGCTGGCCGATTCGGCCAAGCACACCGCCCATGCTCTGACCATGCTGGCTCTGCTTCACCGACGGGTGGGCAGTCTACGGGGTCACGGAGTGGGCACCACCGCCTTCAAAGCGGTTCTGGCCTCAGCTTTCATGGGGGCCTTGACCTATTGGGCCATGGCCTGGTTGCAAAAGGCGGTGGATGTGAACAGATTGTGGGGTGAATTGGCCGTCGTCGGCGGGGCGGGCCTGACAGGGCTGATAGTCTATGGGATGTTGGTCACGCTGATGAGGGTAGAAGAGGTGAATTTGATTTGGGAGATGGTCAGAACGCGACTTCTGGGTGTCGTTCAAAAGCGCCGGGCGTGAATCGCTGAGGCCGAGTTGCGGCGCGGGATTCAGCGTCCCTGGTTTGAGCAACAAAGCCACCTATGGTTTTGAGCGATGTTCCCTGTCGGCCAAGATTTTGACACTCTTTCATCCCTGTGATATACTTTGTGCAAATGAATAGTTCGCGGCCGAGGTGCCCGTTGCCCGGATGCTAGGGCTGAAAGGGGAAGCCGGTGAGAGTCCG
>JAOZOT010000633.1 GCA_029933115.1 Anaerolineae bacterium
GTTTCTTCCTCTGCCTCTGCTTCTGCTTGAGCCCAGACCTCGTCCCAGATGGCTTCTTGTTCCTCCTCAGGTAGACGGTAGAATTCCCCTCGCGTTAGCCCTCCAATGAACGGCTCATCATCAGAAGGCGGAACGCCGCCCCGCGCTTTCAGCATCTCCTGTTGCAACTGCTCCAGGAACTCCTTGGAGGGCCGCAGCGGTTGCTCAGGCGGCTTCAGTGGCTCCACCTCTCGCAACTCTGGTACCAGATAGACCAGGTACCTCTTCTCCTCAGCGCTCATCTCGCGTATGATATGGGCTACACGTTCTACCGAAATACTGTACTCTATATCTTCAGTCATCATCAACTCTCTCCTATGCCACGTGGGCCAACAGCTCAGCCCGCATAAAGCGCCCCGTCTGAGGCAGCCGTTCCAGGTTGGCGGCCAGCAGCGAGGTGGGTACCACCCGACAACGTTCCAGCAACTCGCGTTGAGCCAGCACCTCCGGAGGCGGCCCATCGGCAGCAACGCGACCCTCGTGCATCAGAATCACCCGGTTGGCGTAACACACTGCCAGGTCGAGGTCATGGGTGATGAACAGGACCACCTCGAAATTCGGCAACTGCAAGATGGCCTCCATGAAAGCCATATAGTTCTTGTAATCCTGACCGGCGGTGGGCTCGTCCATAACCAGGATCCGGGAGCGCATGGCCAAAATGGCGGCGATGCTCACCCTCTTCTGCTGGCCGAAACTGAGGGCCAACGGCGAGTATTCTGCCAACTCGCTGAGGTTGAGGATGTCCATGGCCTGAGCTACTCCCTCATCGAGTGTAGCCTGGTCGTAGCCCAGATTCCTCGGCCCGAAGGCCAACTCATCGCGCACGGTGGGCGCAAAAAGCATGTGACTGGGGCTCTGGAAGACGTAACCAATGGTCCTGGCGATCTGAGCCACACTCAACTGACGGGTGTCTACCCCATCCACGTATACCCGTCCGCGCTTGGGTTTGAGGAGACCAATGGCGTGTTTCACCAGAGTAGTTTTACCGGCTCCGTTGGGCCCCAGCACAGCGATGACATCGCCCCGATGGATCTCCAGATTGATTTCCTGAAGTACCAACGGCCCATCCTCGTAAGCAAAGCTCACGTCCTCAAATCGCACCAGGGGAGCACCTGCCTTTTCTTCCGCTCCCTTCAGAAGCGGCGGGACGTAAGAGGGCGGTGGGTCGTGACGGGCCTTGTCAATGATCATCGGCGCCGGTAGTTTGACCTCGTGGTAGTCAATGGCTTTCTCCAGGCCCGCTGTGGGCCCGAAATAACGCACCTCTCCATCAATCATGAATAGCGCCTTGTCAGGCGCTATCTTGAGCACGTCTTCAACGCGGTGCTCGATGATGATCACGGTCTTGCCTTCATCGGCCAGGCGGCGGAGGAGGCGCAGAGTCTCTTGAGCACTGGCGGGGTCCAAGCTGGCCAAGGGTTCGTCGAGGAGGAGAATGGAAGGGCGCATGGCCAAAGTGCCGGCCACAGCCACCTTCTGTTTCTCGCCCCCCGACAGGTAGAAGGTCTCACGATGCTTAAGGTGGGTGATGCCCAGGTAAGCCAGGGTTTCATCAACGCGGGCCACGATCTCCTCGCGAGGCAAAGCCAGATTCTCCAGGCCGAAAGCCACCTCATTGACCACGCGGCTGCCCAGGATCTGGCGCTCAGGGTCTTGCAAGACCGTGCCCACGATCTGGGAGATGGCCGCCAATGGCTTGCCGCTTATGTCTTCACCGTTCAGGAGCACTCGACCATCGAGTTCGCCTTTGTAGCTGCGGGGGATGAGGCCGTTGATGCAGCGGATGAGGGTGGTCTTGCCACAGCCGCTAGCCCCGGCCACGAGCAGGATTTCTCCGGCCTCCAACTGAAAAGAGACATTGCGCAGCGCATAGTCGGGCCGGATGCGGTAACGGAAAGATAGATCCTCAACTACCAGAGGCGGAGTGGCTCTCTCGTCCAATAGCGCTCCTCTCCATGAACTCTACGACACATCGCGTCTACTAAAGATAACACCGTGCTCAGGCAATAGTTGCCTAGCCCTCGATAACATTATAACCCGAAACCACGATTTTTTCCAATCCATTGGGGGATCGGTAGCTCTGCACTCAATCGTGGTTGGGCAGGCTGCCCCACTCCGAGGGCG
>JAOZOT010000012.1 GCA_029933115.1 Anaerolineae bacterium
TCCCCCCGCCGGTGACGATGGCCACTTTGCCATTCAGGTCATATCGAGTTTCCATCAACGCCTCTCCTCAGCGCGAGAGTGATAACCGATTTGCTCAGCGCAGCGCGATGCTCAGCACAGTAGTCAACACTCCCAGGAAGGCTACCGCTGCCAGAGCCCAATTGCGAAAGCGGACGTTCATCTCGTCCAAGCGCGTCTCTAAATGGTCAAAGCGCCGGTCTACTTGGGTGAAACGCCGGTCTACTTGGGCGAAACGCCGGTCTACTTGGGCGAAACGCTGGTCTACTTGGGCGAAACGCTGGTCCATATAGAGCCGCAGTTCCTGGAAGTGGCGGTCATGTTGCTCGCCAGTCTCTTGGAGACGGCGGTTGTGTTGCTCGCCGGTCTCCTTAATGCGACGGTCGAGCTGCTGTGTACTCTCTTCTATGCGCCGGCCGTTGTGCTCGATAGCCTCTTCCAGCCGTCGGATCTCACTGCTGACGAACTGCTCATAGTAAGGGGGCACGCGCTCCTGCTCGCGACGCATCGAAGCCAGCAGTGCTTTCTCTAGACGAGGATAGAGGCGCTCCTGCAGCGCGTTCAGGGTGGATTCATCTATCGGCGCTGCACTCTGGGACATAGGGACCTCCTGATTTGGTGATAGTGGCATACAAATATAGGCATGGTTCACCCGGAGCGAAAACACCTTGACAAATTGCCCTCGCTCCCGCCGGATTTGTAATCCGGCGTAACAAGACGTTGTTCTACGATACGATGGATTACAAATCCATCGCGAGCCTGATAATTTTCACCCGGCCTGTGAACCATGCCCAATTATACTATGAAACTGGATTCAGGACAACAACCAGCCAGTGCCCCTACCCTTCCCCCCATTTTGGGTAAGAGCTACCTGGCGCTCCATCTTCACCTCGTCCCAGCCCAGGCGTGGAGCCATCAGTTCGGCCACAGCGCGGACCCGCTCCAACTCCCTGTCTCGCGTCTCGTAGATCACGTGGATACGCCGGATGAGCACATCGCACAGAGGGGTAGCAGGCCAATCGTATTGGCCGTCTTGAGGCAGATGACGCCCAACGCGCCACTATTGCGGCACAGGCGGTTGGGCTGCTACCTATTTCCGAGAGATCTCAGGCAGGACAGTGCGTTCCCGAACACAAGGACAGGCAGCGCCCGGGAACGCCTATTGCCCAGACCAGTTCACTGCTTCTCCCCGTAGCGCAACCGCAACTGGCGGTGCAATATCTTGCCGGTAGCTGTGCGAGGCATTTCATCCGGCTTGATAAAGTCTACACTCTTGGGCCGCTTGTAGCCGGCCATCTTGCCCCGGCAATACTCGATGATCTCTTCCTCCGTGGGCGGGTTATCGGGATCCTTAGGGATCACCACGGCCTTCACTGCTTCTCCCCACTTCGGGTCAGGGACGCCGATGACGGCCACGTCCAGGACACCGGGATGGGAACCCACTACACTCTCTACTTCGGAGGGGTAGACCTTCTCGCCGCCGGTGATGATCATGTTGTCCTTGCGGTCCACGATGTAAAGGTAGCCATCCTCGTCACGCCGGGCCATATCGCCGGCACTGAAATACTCGCCTCGGAAAGAGGCCGCTGTCTTCTCCGGCATCTTCCAGTATCCGTCGAACATCATGGGCCCACGGGAGTATAGCTCTCCTACCTCGCCCACCGGAACCTCGTTGCCGTCCTCGTCCAGAAGCTTGACCACATCTGTCCCAGCACAGGCTTTGCCTATGGAGCCCAGCTTGGTCAACTGCTCATGAGGCTTGAGCAAGGTAACCAGGCCGGCCTCGGTGGAACCATAGGCCTCGTACAACTGCGCGTTGGGGAACATTTTCATGATGCCCAGCTTGGTCTCCTTCCGCGCCGGGGCTGACGAGATCAAAAGCTGTCGTATGGAGCTCAGATCGTACTTGGCCTTGACCTCATCGGGCAGGTTCAGCATCATGATGTAGTGAGTCGGCACCAGAGAAGTAAAAGTCACCTTCTCCCGGTCTATGATCTGCAAAAGCTCCTCGGGGTCGTAGGCCCTGGCCCGGTGCACGTAAACCCCACCGCCGATGTAGGTGAACACAAAGGAGTAGAAAGTAGAGTTCACGTGGCACAGGGGCATCACGATCAGCCCGATGTCGTCGAATCGGAAACCGAAATCCACCTCGTTGATGAGGTAGAAGGCAACGTAAGACTCGTGGGAACGGATGACCCCTTTGGGCTTGCCGGTGGTGCCCGAGGTGTAAAGGTGGATCCAGGTCTCTGCGGGTTCAACCTTGACGTCGGGCTCTTCCGGCGACGCGGCGGCAATGATCTCCTCATAGTTGACATAGCCTTCAGGCATCTTGTCGCCGGGGCCGACGAATATGAGCCGGTCTTCCGGCACCCCTTCAAAGTTCCCCTTGACAGATTCGACCTCCGACAGGAACTCCTCGCTGCAAATAAAGGCTTTGGCTTCGGAGTTGTTGACCACGTACTCGATTTCGGGCCCCACCCAGCGGAAGTTGATGGGCACAACGACCACGCCCGCCTTGGCCGCCGCAGCGTAAATCTCCATATACTCGACGACGTTGTAGAGCAGGACGGCGATTCGATCACCTTTTTTCAGGCCCATGTCCAACCAGGCGTTGGCCAGCCGGCAACATTTTTCATTGTATTGAGTGAAGGATAGCTCATTGAACCCATCCTTCACCGCGATCCCTTTCACTGCCATCTTGTCGGGAAATTTGGTGGCGTTGACCCTCAGCATTTCCCCCATGTTTAACCAGACTGCCATAATCCTGTCCTCCTCTCGCCATCTGCTGTCATTCTGAGTCAGCTACCCTCCCGCAGGTTACAATCAACCTGCGGGAGGGCAAGTATTAGAACCCGACTTCGCGTTTGTCAACAATGCGGCGGGCTTTGCCCATGCTCCGCTCGATGCTCTTGGGCTCCACTACTTTGATCTTGGCCCCGACCACCAGGACCTCTTGCATCGCCTTGGCGATCTTTTTCTCGACCTCCTGAATCTGCTCCGCCCCCTGAGCAAAGAGCTCGTCAGAGGCTTCCACATGGACCTCCAGAGTGTCCAGTCTATCCTTCTCCCGATCAACGTAGATCATGTACTGAGGCTCAACCTCATCAAAGCTCAGCAGGACGTGCTCAATCTGGGAGGGGAAGACGTTCACCCCACGCACCACCAGCATGTCGTCGGTGCGCCCTCGTACCTTTTCCATGCGCACCATGGTGCGTCCACATTCGCACTTTTCAGCGTGCAGCACCGTCCGGTCTCTGGTGCGGTAGCGGATCAGAGGCAGACCTTCTTTGGTCAGCGTGGTGAAGACCAACTCTCCCTCCTGCTCATAGCCTAGAGGCTCACCGGTATCAGGGTCAATGATCTCCGGCAAGAAGTGATCCTCGGCAATGTGCAGGCCGTTGTGATAAGGGCACTCTACCGAGACGCCAGGGCCAATGATCTCCGCCAAGCCATAAATGTCGTAGGCCTCTATGTCCAGCTTTTCCTCAATTTCCTCTCGCATTTCGGGAGTCCAAGGCTCGGCGCCCAAGATACCGATCCGCAACTTGAGGTCCTTGCGCACGTCAATCCCCATTTCCTTGGCCGCCTCTGCTATCACCAAGGTATAAGAAGGAGTAGCCGTAAGGACAGTGCACCCGAAATCTTGCAGGATAGTAACCTGCCGCTTGGTCAGGCCACCGGAGACGGGTACCACCGCAGCCCCAATCCTTCGGGCCCCCAGGTGAAAGCCCAGGCCCCCGGTGAAGAGACCATAGCCATAGGCGTTGTGGACTATGTCGTCGGAAGTTGCCCCGGCGGCGGTATAGACCCGAGCCATGGTCTCCGCCCAGACTTCCATGTCATTCTCGGTGTAGCAGGTCACCGTCATCTTGCCGGTGGTGCCACTGGTAGCGTGGATCTGCTTGATCTCGCTCATAGGCACAGCGTACATGCCGAAGGGGTAGTGATCGCGCAGGTTCTGCTTGACGGTGAAGGGTAATTTGGCGATGTCTTCCAGCGATTTAATGTCGTCGGCCGATACCCCGGCATCGGCATAGAGCTTTTTGTAGAAGGGCACCCTTTCGGTCACGTAGGCCACTTGCTTCTTGAGCCGCTCGAGCTGCAACTTCTCGAGTTCGGGCCGCGGCATAGTCTCGAACTCTTCGTTCCAGATCAATGCTTTCTTGGCCATCTTTCTTCCTCCTTTTCACTGATGATAAACTTTTAGAGCAGCTTTGGTGGTCGGTCCCACGGCGACGGTTGAATCACACCGCTGATGACTACCACTGTTGCGGCGCAGACTCAGCAGGCCACAGCACACAACTGCGCAACTGCGTCTACTGAGAGTGGACTTTAACCGGGTCCTGGCGGCCGGCCCCGCTGCAATCCTGCAGGTGCGACGCACTAAAGTGCGTCGCACCTTTTCCACCGCTACCTAGAAGACCTGGCCTCTCTCCCCGCCTGGAAAGCCCGCTTGTTCAATTCGACGAACTTTTTGGGCACCCGCTCTGCAATAGATTGCAGCCATACCTCCGGCGGGACATCCTCAATGAAAGTGGAAAGGGCTCCCAGCAGGACGACGTTGTGCGCCCGCGCGTTGCCCAGTTCCTCAGCCAGGCGGATGCTGGGGATGAAATGATAGTCATCGGTCACTTCGCTCAAGACACGGCGCACCTCCTCATCGCCCGGGTAAACGTCGTTGCCAGAGCTGACGGAGAGGGGAGGAATGCCCAGGTCACCCACCACGGCTATCCCACCAGGGCGCAACATCCCCACATAGCGCAGGGCTTCCAGCTTTTCCAAAGCCAGCAAATAGTCCGCCTCTCCCTGGCCAATGAGGGGTGAGTAGACCTTTTCCCCCCAGCGCACGGTGCTGGTGACGCTTCCTCCGCGTTGGGCCATGCCGTGCACTTCCGACTTTTTCACGTCGTAGCCGGCCTTGACCCCCACATCGGCCAGGATGCCACTGGCCAGAAGCGCCCCCTGACCACCAACACCAGTTACCAGAAAATTCATCGTCTTCATGCGCTCTCTCCTTCCTTAATCATCTCTTCCCTGAAAAGGATGGCCTTCCTGGCACACACCTGGGCGCAGATTTCACACCCTGTGCACAGCAGTGGGTCTATGCGAGCTTTGGCCCGCCCGGTCTTGGCGTCCAACTGCTCACTTTTGACGATGGCCGGACAGCCCACCTCGAAGCAGAGACCACAACCGTTGCAGCGCTCCTCGTTTACCCTGAGGCTCATCCATAATTTTCTGGCCTGCGGCAGGAGGGCACACTCCCGACGAGAGACGATCACCGCCGGCCCCTCAGCCTCCAGGCAATCTCGCAGGGCTCCTTCTACCTCCTTTAAATTGTAGGGGTCAACAGTGTGCACCCGGTCAATGCCGAAGGCGCGGGCCACATCCTCGAATTCGACGGCCTTGGTCGGCTCTCCCTTCAAAGTCATCCCCGTACCAGGGTGCTGCTGGTGGCCGGTCATGGCCGTGGTGCGATTGTCCAGGATAATGACCACGGTGTCGCTCTTGTTGTAGGCCACGTTCAATAGGGCCGGCAGGCCGGTGTGGAAGAAGGTGGAATCGCCGATGACGGCCGCGTGCTTCTGGGCGATGCCGGCTTTGCTCACTCCGTGAGCCTGGCCGATGCTGGCCCCCATGCAGCCACAAGTATGCAATGCCGACAGGGGCGGCAGGAAGGCCAGGGTGTAGCAACCAATGTCACCGTTGACCACCATTTTGAGCTTTTTGGTCATCAGGAAGACACCCCGGTGCGGGCAGCCCGGGCAGAGGATGGGTGGACGCAATGGCAAAGGTGTTTCCAGCTCAGGCTGCTTGACTTCCATAGCGGCCGATGGGGGTAAAAGCCCAGCTTTGATGGCGCTCTGGCGCACTATCTGGGGGTTGAACTCGCCAATCATGGGGAAGATGTTCTTGCCCTCCACGGCAATGCCCATCAGACGAATCTCCTCCTCGATGAAGGGATCCAGTTCCTCGATGACGATGAGCCGGTCTACCTTGGAGGCAAAGTCACGGATCATTTCTGGCGGCAAGGGGTAGGTCATGCCCAACTTGAGGAAGGAAGCCTCCGGGAAGACCTCTCGGGCGTACTGGTAGGCCACGCCATCGGTGACAATGCCCAAAGAGGTATCGCCCATCTCCACCTTGTTGTAGGGGAAAGTCTCAGCGAACTCTTTCAGCTTCTCGATACGCTCCTCGATGACCGGGTGCCGCCGCCGGGCGTTGCCGGGCACCATGACGTACTTGACACGGTCAATGCGATATTCAGGCAACTCCGTAGGCTCTTCGACCTGGCGTTCTCCTAGCTCGACCAAAGTATCGGAGTGGGAGATGCGTGTGGTGAGGCGCAACAACACCGGGCTGTCGAACTGCTCGCTGATGTCCAAGGCCACGCCCACCAGGTCTTTGGCCTCCTGGCTGTCGCTGGGCTCCAGGCAGGGCACGCGAGCGAACTTGGCGTAGCGGCGATTGTCCTGCTCATTTTGAGAGGAGTGCATGAAAGGATCATCGGCCGAAACGACCACCAGCCCCGCCTCCAGGCCCGTCATTGAGGCGTAGAAGAAAGCATCGGCAGCTACGTTGAGCCCCACATGCTTCATCACAGCCATAGACCGGCTGCCGGCGTAGGCCGCGCCGATGGCCACATCCAGAGCCACCTTCTCATTGGGAGCCCACTCGGAGTAGACCTCGTCGTACTGGGCCAGCGTCTCCAATATTTCTGTGCTGGGGGTGCCTGGATAGGCTGCCGCCACCCGCACCCCGCTCTCGTAAGCTCCCCGGGCGACAGCTTCATTGCCCGATAAAAGCACCTTCATTGAATTACCTCCTTAAAATATGTTGCTGGTAGCCACCCTTGAGTGCTGTTGACCCTCTAAAAGCTGTGGGGAACTACCATGTCGCTCGTCTTCGTCCAACAATGGGGAGCAAAGACGCTTTTGGCTCTCATCGCCCGACCACGAGATATGGTGTGACGTTCCATATCTATGATAAAACGAAAATCCTGAAGCACATGCGTACCCACAATCGGCTCACATTCTGGCGGCCCGATGACAACATTACCGGCAACAGTCTCCCCACCAAAATCAAAGAGACAGAAGCCATAAGGAAGCTCTTTGACGCTGCCATCAGCCAACTCGAGGGGAACAGTTCCGGCCGGTTGGATGCCTAAATCATCTGCGACCTGTTGTGGAATCCAAGCGCGCGTTGCTCCGGTGTCCACAAGGAAGGTGATTTCTCGCTGTCGCTCTGGCTCGTGGATGTTGGCAATGGTGAGTTCCAAGTAAATATCTCCCATGCCCTCGCCTCTAACGCTCAAGCCGACCACCAAACGGTCGGTCTCTGGGCAGGCAGCTTGACAAGGAAGGGAGATGCCGCTCAGGAGGATGCATCGCCGGTTTGCTGCTCCTCGGCTCTATATCCCTTCCCCAGATAGGCGCTTTGCACCCGCTCGTCGGCCAACAACTCTTCAGCGGTGCCTTCCAAAGCCACCTCACCCGTTTCCAGCACATAAGCTCGGTCGGCTATCCTCAGAGCCGCCCTGGCGTTCTGCTCCACCAGCAAGATGGTAGTACCGTGTTCCCGCAACTCGGCCATCACCCTGAAGATCTCTCGCACCAGGAGGGGAGCCAAGCCCAGGGAGGGCTCATCCAGCAAGAGGAGCTTGGGCCTGGCCATCAGCCCCCGCCCAATAGCCAACATCTGCTGTTCACCACCACTCAGGGTGCCGGCCATCTGCTTTTGTCTCTCCTTCAGAATAGGGAAGAGTTGGAAGACGTACTCCATATCGGCTTCGATGTCTTCCTTCTTCTCCCTGCCGTAACGATGATAAGCCCCCAGAATCAGATTGTCCAGGGTGCTCATAGTGCCAAAGACCTGTCTGCGCTCCGGCACATGACTGATGCCCAAGCGGACGATCCGCTCTGCAGGCAGGCGAGTGATGTCCTGACCACAGAAAATGACCTGACCCTCTCTAGGGGGATGCACCCCGCAGATAGTATTCAAAAGGGTGGTCTTGCCCGCCCCATTGGCCCCGATAATGGCCACAATCTCTCCTTCGCCCACTTGCAGATGAACGTTATCCAAAGCCTGAATTTGCCCGTAAAAAGTGCTTACATTTCTGGTTTCTAACAGCATATTTTTTTCCTCCGAAGGTCGGCGAATGTTACTTCAGAGCAGTTTCCTGAATTCCTCGATTGTCATTCCTGCGTCTTTGATAATTCCACGACTGTGGCCAGGTATGTCTCTATAGCATCTTTTATATTTTCAAGTGCTTCTTCTTCAGTCGTGCCCTGGGACCAACATCCCGGCAATCCAGGACACCAAACTGCATAACCTTCGTCAGTTTTCTCAAGTTTGACCCTGTACTTCATTAGGACCTCCTTTTACGGGCGTAAGAAACCGACATCTTCCTCGCCCAGGTAGGCGGCGATGACACGGGGGTTGTTTTGCACTTCAGCCGGCGTGCCTTCGGCAATCTTTTCCCCATAGTCCAGGACGATAATGCGATCAGCGAGGCCCATCACGAACTCCATGTCGTGCTCCACCAACAGTACAGTGACCCCCCCCTGACGGATTTGCTCCACCAACCGGGCTAACTCTTCCTTCTCCGGCCTGTTCAAACCGGCCCCGGGCTCATCCAGCATGAGCACTTCGGGTTCTGTGGCCATAGCCCGCGCAATCTCCAGCATCCGTTGTTGGCCGAAAGGCAAACTCAGAGCGTTCAACTCCGCCCGCTCGGCCAGGCCAACCATGCTCAAGTATTCCCGCGCTTTGGCAATAATCTCCTGCTCCTCAGCCCGGGCACGGGGTAAACGCAGGGCAGCAGCCAATAGGCCGTAGCTGGAGCGGTGATGGCGGCCAACCATCACGTTCTCCAGAACGGTCATATTGCCAAAAAGTTGCACGTTCTGGAAGGTGCGGGCGATGCCCAAAGAGGAGATGACGTGAGGCTTGAGGCCATTGAGCCTCTGGCCTTTGAAATAAATCTCACCGCCGGTCAGAGGATGCACGCCAGAGATGAGGTTGAAGAGAGTGGTCTTGCCTGCCCCGTTGGGGCCGATGATGGCCAGGATCTCCCCTCTTTCCACCTCAAAGCTGACGTCCATGACAGCCACCACACCCCCAAACTCTTTTCGCAAATTCACAGTTTTCAGAATTGTTCCATCCAATGCTCTTCCTCCATGTACAGAGTAGTCATCAGCAGATGCTATGCAGTACGCCGACGAGTCCGCCGCACGGCATCCACCAGCCAGACGGTCACTCCATCGGGCATGAAAATCATGATCAGCACCAGGATGAGACCAAAAGCTATGATCTCGTGCTCACCAGAGGCGTACTTAAGAAGCTTGGGCATCACGTCCCGGATTGTGTCTTTGATGAGGATGACGGCCGCTGCACCGAAAGGGGCGCCCCAGATGCTAGCTAAGCCACCGATAGCAGCCATCACCAGCAGGTTCACAGAAGCGGTGAAGCCGTAGCTGTGAGCATCAGGAGCAGCAACGGTCATGTAATGAGCGTAAAAACTACCGGCCACACTGGCAAAGATGGCACTGAGGACCAGAACCTGGAGCTTGTAGCGGTCGGTATCTATTCCCAGGGTGTTAGCCGCTACCTCGCTGCCATGAACGGAGCGCAGCGCCCGTCCCACCCGCGAGTTGACGATGTTTAGGGAAAGGAGCAAAACGAGCAGAGTGGTAGCCCAGACCAGATAGTAATATATTTCCTTGGGCCAGAAGGCAAAGCTCCCTATAGCCAGGCGAGGGACGCCGGGTATACCCGTGCCCCCGCCGGTAATGTTCCGCACAAAGTCGAGACCGAAGCCCTTGAAAATGCCGTGGACGACGATACCAAAGCCCAAAGTGGCCATGGCCAGATAGTTACCCCTCAGCCTGAGGATGGGAGCCCCGATAAAGTAGGCCACCATCGCCGTGAACACCATCCCCACCAAGATAGCTACCCAGGGCCATACCCACCAGGATTCCAGATCGGGTTGGCCCATCTGCACCGACAGCCAGGGGAAGAACTTGACCGTCAGGATAGCCGAGCTATAAGCTCCCAAGCCGTAGAAGGCGGCCTGTCCCAGAGAGATCTGCCCGGCGTAGCCCATCAGCAGACAAAGCCCCATGGTGACAATGGAATGAATGCCGATGAGAGTCATCACGTGCACGTACTTCTTGGCCAATACGGGCACCAGCCCGACGACGACGGCGAAAATAATGACGCCAATGTAATTCCGATACCTGCCCCAACCCGTTTCTCGTATCATCTCACAACCCCTCACGGCCGGTTTCCCTGGCCCCAAAGATGCCGCTGGGCCGGAAGAAGAGAATCAGGAACAGAACCAGCAAGGCGATGGCATCTCCCAGTCCGGCCACAGTAAACCCTTTCCCCAGGGACCCCAGCAGCCCCATGATCAGTCCCCCTATCACCGCCCCGGGAGAACTTACCAGCCCCCCCATAATAGCCGCCACAAAGCCCCACACCGACAAGGGCGCTCCCATATCGTAGGTAATGTAAGTAGCGGGGGCGAAAACGACGCCGCCGACGGCGCCCAGGCCGGCACTGAGAGCAAAAGAGAAGAGAGACATGCGCTCCGGGCTGATGCCCATCAGGCGCGCGGCCGTCCTGTTGACGGCACAAGCCCGCAAAGCTTTGCCCAAAAGGGTCCGCTCAAACAGGAAGTAGAGACCGACCAGAATCACGGCGGTGACTCCCACAATCCATAATTGCTTGTGAGTGATGGTGGCTCCAAAGATGTCGAGGGGCGGGCCCTTGGAGAAAGCCGGAAGGCTGTAGGGGTCGGTACCCCAGATCAGAAGGGCAATGCCTTTGGTGGCGAAGGCAAAGCCAATGGTGATGATAACGAGGGTGACGATAGGAGAGTGCCTGGCGGGATGGATGGTCAGCCTCTCCATCAGAGCGCCGATAAGGGTCACCGCCAGCACCGAGAGGACGGCCGCCACAAGCAGAGGAAGGTGAGCTCCTTTATGCAACTCGATGGCAATCATTCCCCCCAGCATGACGAATTCGCCCTGAGCCAGATTGATAATGCCCGTCACATTGTGGATGACCACGAAACCCAAGGCTACCAGGGCGTATATGCTGCCGGTGCTGAGGCCAGACAACACAAACTGCAAAATAATGCTGGGAGTGAAATTCCTGCCCTGATATATTTTGACAAAGTACCAAAGGAGAGCTATCCCTACAAGGGCGACGACGGCTGTGTTGAATATCTTTTTTGTGCGACGGGTAGATTGCATATCCTCTCCATGGATTGTCGTTGTCCGGCTCATGCTCGCTTGGCGCGCCGCAGGGCCTTGGCCAGCCCGGCGGTCAATCCCTCAGGCATAAAGATCATTATGACCACCACAACGATGCCATAAACAATCATCTCGTGCTCGCCACCAGCACCATGTAGGATAGCGTGCAACCGGGCACGCAGCACCTCGCGAACGACGTATATGAGTGCCACTCCGAAGGGAGCACCCCAGATACTAGCTATCCCTCCCACTACTGACATCACTAGCAGCTCCACAGAAGCTGCAAAGCTAAAAGGAGTGGGAGCGATAAGAGCCTGAAAGTGAGCATAGAGGCTGCCGGCCAGGCTAGCCAAGACCGCGCTGAGAACGAGAACTTGGCTCTTGTATTTAGCAGTATCCACCCCCATGGTATTAGCCGCCACCTCGCTGCCATGGATAGAACGCAAGGCCCGCCCCACCCGTGAGTTGACGATATTGAGAGCGATGATGATAACCACCAGGGCTATAGCCCAGACCAGAAAGTAGTATCTTTCAATGGGCCAGATTTTAAAACTGCCGATAGCTAAGCGTGGTATGCCCGCTATGCCATCATTCCCGCCGGTAAAGTCCTCACCCTCTCTGAACAGAATGTACATTATAATGCCCAGCCCCAAGGTAGCCATAGCCAGATAGTTACCGCGCAGTCTGAGGATGGGCCTGCCGATAAGATAGGCAAAACCACCAGTGACGCCCATCCCTACCAGTATAGCCAGCCAGGGCCACCACCAACTTCGCGACACTCCGGGCAACACGCCGTGTCTGGAGGCCAGAGTGGTCATGATAGCCGAGGTGTAGGCCCCTATGCCATAGAAAGCAGCCTGGCCCAGGGAGATTTGGCCGGCATAGCCCATCAGCAGATTGAGCCCTACCAACACGATGGTCAAGATGCCAATACGAATCAGAGTGTCAAAGGTCACCATGCCCCCGGTAAAGTCCCTGAATCTGATGCCAAAAGGCTGTGCCAACTCCACCCAGCCGATAACTCCGACCAGGATGGCGAGAAACATAACCCCTAAGGCGTTCAGACGTTGGTTCCAATCTCTGCCTTTCTCTTTCTGTTCCATAGCTTAACCTTCCTCCACAGCCCTCTCCCCGCCGCCGATGAGACCCTGAGGCCTGAAGAGAAGGATCAGTATCAAGATAACGAAGGCGACAATATCCTTGTAGCCAGCCGAGGTGACGCCCGCTCCGATGTTCTCCGCTGCACCCAGGATGAGTCCCCCCAACACGGCTCCTGGCGAACTGACCAAACCGCCCATAATAGCCGCCACAAACCCCTTCAGCCCCAGGATCAGGCCCATGTCATAGGTGGGCCTGGTGGCCGGAGCCAGGACGATGCCGCCGATGGCTCCCAGGGCAGCCGCCAGGGCAAAGGAAAGAAGTGACATGCGGCTGGGGCTAATGCCCATCAACTGCGCCGCCCTGCGATTGACGGCACAGGCCCGCAGAGCTTTACCCATAACAGTGCGCTCGAAAAAGTAAAACAAAACAGCCAGAACCACCGCCACCGCTCCCCAGATCCAGAAGCTCTGGGCCTTCACGATCAATCCCCCAAAACGGAAGGTGAGATCCTCCATTTCCAAAGTGGTGAAGGCAGGCACCCACTTAGCACGGGTTCCCCAGGCGAGAAGCGCCAGGGCTCGGATAGTGATGGTGGCCCCGATGGTGATGATGATCAAGGCCACGACGGGAGAGCCCCGAGCAGGGTAGATGGTTATCCTCTCCAGAACAACTCCAATCAGGGTTGTGGCTGCCACCGCCAGGACGATGGCCAGGGCCAGTTTCAAGACCGGGGGTAAGGAAAGATCGGAATGATAGATCGTGGCACAAAGCATGGCTCCCAGCATGACGAACTCGCCCTGGGCAAAATTGATAATGCCGGTCACGCTGTGGATGACGACAAACCCCAAAGCAATCAGAGCGTAGATGCTTCCTCCCCGGATACCATCTATGGCCAGCTGTAAGTAATGCCGGGTCTCAAAGTGCTTTTTATAGCCGAGGAACAGGACAAAGGCTATTACCCCCAGGATGACAGCCACCGTCACCCCTTTTCCCACTAATTCGCGGGACAGCTTCCACTTTGATTCGGTTTTTGCAACACCAACCCTTTGGTTCATTCGGTGACCTTTCACTGTAGTGATGATAAGGGCAAAACGACGATCTTGTGCTGAAGGGTCTCAATGGGTTCAGGGGCCAGAGGTTGCCCCCTGAGCCCCTGAACCCGAGAATATCTATAGCTTACCACTGTTCCTTGGGGAAAGGCACCCACTTGCCGCCTTCCACCTTAAACCAAGTAAAGGACTCGGCGGTCAGACCATAGTGATCCTCAGGGCTGAGGGTGAACACACCCGCCGTGCCAGGCCAATCCTTGATGTTGTTCTCCAGATAGTCCCGCACCGCCGCCCGCTGTTCCTCCAAAGTCAGCCCGTCCGGCAGACTCTTCAGAGCATCCAGCACCCACATCAGCCCGTCCCACCCGTGACCACCGAAGGTGCTCACCGGTTCACCGGTGTATTCGGTGTAGAGCTTCTTGTAATGCATGAAGACTGCCTTCTGCGGATGATCGCCGGGCACATCCTCGGCAATGATCACCGCGCTGCAAGGCAGCTCTACACCTTCCGCCGCAGCACCGGCCGTGGTGATAAAGTCCTCGGTGCACACTCCATGACCGTGGATGATAGGAATGTCTGGCAGCGCATCCCGCAGGGCAATAGTCACCATTGAAGCCCCAGGCGGGATCGCACCCACGATCACCACATCGCAGCCAGAGGCCTCCACACCGGCCACCTGCGGGAACTCGGTGTCGGTGCGCTCGAAGGAGTCAGAGTAGGCTGTGGTGATACCCGCCGCCTCGATGGCTTTCGAAGAGTTCTTGAAGCAGTCCTTGCCATAGCCGGTGTTTTCATACAAGTAGCAGGCCGACTTGACTCCCAGCTTCTGCAGCCGCTCCACCTGCCACGCCGCCACATCCCCGTTGGACTGCGGTGTCTTGAACACCCAGGGCCGCATCTCGCCCGTGTCGGGATCGGTGATGATGGCCAACGAAGAGGCCATGGAGACGTAAGGCACCTCCGCTTCTTCCGCCACCTCGGCGATAGCCAGGCTGATAGGCGTCAGGCTGCCCATCACCAGGGCCACCACTTCGTCCTCGTCAATGAAGCGGCGCGCCAGACTCACGCCTACATCGGGCTTGCTCTCGGTATCCCCCATGATGATCTCCACCGGATGGAGCACGCCATCGGGACCCACTACCCCCCCGGTGCGCTCGAGCTGCTCGATTATAATCTCGGCCGTGTTGCGCTCTGGCACACCCAGGAAGGAGCCACCGCCAGTAACCGAGGGGGCAAACCCGATCTTGTATGGCGTCCCTTTGGGCGCGGCTACGAGTTCGGCAGCTTCTTCCGCGCTGGGGACCCACAGCTTCCACCCCGGCTCAATGAGGTCTGGGTTGTCAATGTAGGCGAAAGTGGCATCTTCGCCGTGCTTCTTGTTGGTGGCCAGCACAATGGCCGGATAGGCCATCGGGTCACCCAAGTACTTGTCGGCCAGCTTCGACAACCAGTCCCCCGCGCGCACAATGTACTCCTCGCCCTGTGCCGGCGGGGCAGCGCCGGCTACCGGCACCAGAATGGCCAGCACAGCAATCACCAATGCTAAACTAAACAGCCTCTTCATTTCGCTTCCTCCTTTTCTGATTGTAATAATTTGTGGTTACTGCGTCGGCAAAGGGTTTCCTTATCATCCAATAAGCATCCCCCCTTTCTTTTGGCTGATGGCTGATGGCGGATAGGGAAACGGCCCGTGACTTCATAAGATGCCGGTGGCGTAGGCGCGCGCTCGACGCCATTATCGGGCACAACGAAAACCTATATCGTCATTGGCCGCATTGACGCTGGTGAGATCACGGTTGGTAGTGCGCACCGCATCGGCCATTTCAAACCAGCCGCCACCACGCACCACCTTAAACCTCTCCCCATAGTACTCCGTGTGATAAGTGCTACCAGGATAAGGCTCATACCAGTCGGCCGTCCACTCCCAGACGTTGCCGGCCATGTCTTCGACGCCATAGGGGCTGGCACCGGCTCCAAAGCTGCCCACGGCCGCTGTGCCCCGCAGGCCGGTCTCTTTGACGTTGGCTTTGGAAGGATCCCATTCGTCTCCCCAGGGATACATTCGCCCATCGGTGCCCCGTGCCGCTTTCTCCCACTCAGCCTCAGTGGGCAACCGCTTGCCAAGCCACTCACAATAGGCCACAGCGTCGTTCCAACTGACATAGACCACAGGGTGGTTATCCTTGCCCTCAGCGGCAATTCTCCAGTTCTTGGAACGCCCTTCTTTTTCGGCATCCGTCTGGTACCCCGTCGCCTCTACAAATTGGGCAAAGTCAGCATTGGTCACCTCGAACCGGTCTATCTCGAAAGCCGGCAAATCTACCTCATGGGCAGGAGCTTCGTCTGGGTCACCGGTATCACTCCCCATGGTGAAGGGGCCGGCCGGGATTTCAATCATGATGTCTGTAACCGGGGGTGCGGTCGGCCCCGCAGTTTCTTCAGGGGCAGGCGTAGGAGTCGGCCTGGGGGTAGGAGTAGGTGGCGCCGGCACCGGCGTAGGAGTGGGCACCACTTTTACCGGAGCCGCTGTAGGGGTAGGTGTAGCAGAAACAGACGTTGGCGTCGGGGTTTCGGCCGCCGGACCACAGCCGGCAGCCAGGATCAAAAGCGCGGACAACACAATCCAGAGCATTTTTCTCATCGGCAATTATCTCCTATTCACGCAACACGCATCACAGTTTTGGGTAGGGTCAGGAGCCAGGGGTTGCCCCCTGAGCCCCTGACCTTAGACCTCCCTACCACTTCTCCGGCCCAAAGTAGGTCCACTCGCCATTCACGATCTTGAGCAGGACCATGCTGTCGGGCCCCAGGCCGACGTGATCCTCCGGCGAGATCTGGAAGACACCGCCTGTGCCCACAAAGCCCGCGGTCTCGTTCTCGATATAGTCTCGGACTGCCGCCCGCTGCTCCTCCAGGCTCAGCCCATCTTCCAAGCTTCCCAGGGCCTGGAAAACCAACTGGAAGGCGTCCCAAGCGTGCCCGGCAAAAGTGCTGCGCGGGTTGCCCGAGAAAGCCTCGTACTCGGCGATAAAGTCTAGGAGCACTTGTTTCTGCGGGTCATCATCAGGCAGTTCTTCGGCCACCAGCATCTTGCCGCAGGGGAAGATAGTTCCTTCTACATTCTCCACCCCGGCCAACTCGATGAAGGTCTTGTTGCAAACGCCATGATTGTGGATCAGAGGGATGTCCAGCCCTAGCTCCCGGAACTGAGTGGTAATAATGGATGCCCCAGGCGGAATAGCGTGCACCACCAGGGCTTCGGCATCACTGGCCTTGATCTTGGTCAACTGGGCCGTCATATCCGTGTCCTTGGACTCAAAGCTTTCCTCCAGCACGATCTCCATGCCGGCCTCAGACGCCCATTTCTGCAGAGCCGCCCGCGAGTCCTCGCCGAAAGCGTTGTTGACATACAGGCTGGCTACCTTGGTGACGCCCAGATGCTTCAAATATTCCACCTGGTTGTAAGCCACCGGGTCGTTGCTCTGAGGGGTCTTGAAAACCCAGTAGCGCTCCTCTATCGGAGTCACGATGGCGCTGGAAGAAGCCATGGAGATGTAAGGCACTTTGGCCTCGGTGACTACCGGCACCAGAGCCACACTCACCGGGCTGCGGCTGCCAGCTATGACAGCAACCACCTGATCCTCGTTGATCATCTTGTTGACTACTGTGACAGCCGTCTCACCGGCACCCTCAGTGTCGTAGATGATGATCTCCAACGGGTGCTTCACCCCATCGGGGCCAACTATCTCCGTGACCTTCTCCTTGAGCATTTCAGCGCAATCCCGCTCCGGCACACCCAACGAGGAGGCAGGGCCGGTGATGGCTGAAGCAAAGCCGATCTTGTAGGGCGCTCCTTCTTTAGCCACAGTCACGCCCTCAGGCGGTTCGCCCCAGCCGGTCCACAGCTTGCCGGCGATGATGTCTTTCTTAATCTGCTCCAGGTCGGCCTTGATGTTGTCCGGCACCTTGTCCTCAAAGTCGTGGAAGGGAGCCATACCCACACCTTCGTTCTCCAAGGTGGCCAGGTAGTCAGTGCCGCCCTCGAACTTGCCCTCCAGCGCGTTCTTGATGACGTTGAACACGGCCTTGTCCAGCCGTTTCATGGTGCTGGTAATCAGGATGTCCTTCTCATTGGGCAGAGTGTAGTACTGGTCATCGTCCACGCCAATACCCCACTTGCCCCGCTCCTTGGCCGCCGCCAGGCCACCGTTGCCGGTCTTGCCACCCACGCCCATGATGACGTCCGCACCCTCATCAATGAGCGAGTTGCCCTGGGTCTTGCCCTGATCAGGAGCCTCAAAGTCACCCACGTAGACACCGGTGAACTTGACGTTCTTGCCGTATTTCTCGTTGTAGTACTTGACGCCGGACTCGTAGGCTACGATGAACTGCTCCACCGGCGGAATCTGCATCCCGGCGACGTAGGCCACTATCGGATCGTCTGGATCCAACTGGTCGGCCATAGCTGCCGCCACGAAGCCCACCGGGAAGGCCGCCTCATCCATCTTGAACACGATACCCTGCAAATTGGGTGTCGCCTCACCTGTGGAGAAATCCACCGCGGAAAAGTCCACACCGGCGAATTTGATGTCGGGATACTGCTTGGCCACTTTGTGGGTAGCATCGCCCAGCAAAAAGCCAACGGGAATGATCAGGTCGTAGCCCTGCTCGGCAAACTCGATGAGGTTGTTCTCGTAGTCGGCCTGAGCCTGAGACTCCAGGAACTGAGCCTCGATGCCCAGTTGCTTAACAGCTTCTTGCACGCCTTTCCAAGTGAGCTCGTTAAAGCTGGCATCGTCAATGCCACCCACGTCCGACACCATACCTACTCTGAACTTGGCCTCTGGGGCTTCAGTCGGGGCAGGTGCTTCCGTCGGCGCCTCAGTCGGAGCAGGAACTTCTGCCGGTGTCGCCTTCGGACCGCAGGCAGCCAAAACAAGGGACAGAAGCGTCACAATGGCCAGTACTGACCAAGCAAGTGATGCTCTCCTGGTTTCCATAGCTTTTTCTCCTCCTTCGTTCTTTCATACGCCTATCTCTATTGAGAGAGCATCCGGAAACTCGTTGCCGGCCCTCGCCTGGTGATAAATCACCAGGTTAAAAGGCCCAAGCCTGCTGAAGCAGGCTGCTCCAGGGCAGTTATGGACTTGAATAGTGCCGGGCAGTAGAGCAGTTACCGAACGCTCTGTTGAGAAAAATGAAACACCACCATAAGCTTTTCAAAGGTGCCCATCACCTCCTTTCCCCCGTACTACTCAGAGACTTCTTTGTCTCATGGTGGTGAGCAACAACTAGCGGTTGTCAATAACCCTGACCGCCTTGCCCGGAGGCCGAGGCAGTTCTCCGGCTTTTACGAATTCTGGATCCACAGTGATTCCCACGAAATCAGCCAATTCCCTCTTCATCCGGGCTACCTGCTGTTCAGAAAGAGGCGAGGTGACCTCTACGACCAGTCTTATCGTCTCGGACCCTCCTTCATCGCGGTCTAGAATGATCTGGTAGTCGTGGGCCACCTCGTCGAATTTCAGCAGTATCTTCTCCACCTGACTGGGATAGAAATTCACTCCCTTATAGATCAGCATGTCATCGGCCCGCCCCTTAAAACGATCCACACGGATATGGGTGCGGCCACAATCGCACTTCTCACGAGAGACGACGGAGGTGATGTCGCCAGTGCGGTATCTGATGGTGGGCAGAGCCTCGCGGGTCAGGGTGGTGATGACCATTTCCCCTTCTTGCCCATCCTCTAACACTTCGCCCGTGTCGGGGTCAATGATCTCCACAATGTAATGGTCTTCCCAGATATGGATGCCGTTGTGAGCCTCGCAGTCAATGCCCATCCCCACCCCACCGGTCTCGGTCATGCCGATGATGTCAAAGGTCTCGATGCCCATCCCCTCTTCAATGCGCTTCCTCAGTTCATCGCTCCACATTTCTGAGCCAAAGATGCCCACCCGCAGCTTGGTCTCCCGAAAGTCAAAGCCCTCTTCTTTAGCCACCTCCATCAGGCGCAGAGGATAGGTGGAGATGGCTGTCAAAACCGTAGCTTCCAGTTCTTTCATCAGCTTGAGCTGCAACAAAGTGCGGCCCGCACCTATGGGAATGTAGAAAGCGCCAATGGCTTCTGCCCCGTAATGGAACCCAAAGCCTCCATTGGGCAATCCAAAGGAAGGGGTGATCTGGATGACGTCCTCGCCGGTAACGGTGGCCGCCATGTAGCAGCGCCCCATAATGTCTTTCCACTGTTCAATGTCTGCTTTGGTGTAAGGGCAGATCACCGGCGCTCCGGTAGTCCCAGAACTCATCTGCATACGCAGGAACTCTGACCGGTCCACACAGGCCAACTGATAAGGATAGGCATCGCGGAGGTCGGCCTTGGTAAGGAATGGGAGCTTTTCCAAATCCTTCAGCGACCTGATGTCTCGAGGGGAAACCTCGCCCAGCTTTTTGTAATATCTCGGATTCTTCTCTGCGATACGTGAGATAGTTTCCTGCAAGCGCGACAACTGGAGCTTCTCCAGTTCTTCTCTATCCATAGTCTCCAGCTCGGGCTTATACATTGAGAATCCCTCCCAAGTCTTTGTGGAAATCACAACAGCCGCAGCCTGGTCACGCGGGGGTCAATAATCACCTCTTCAGCCTCAAAGTCGAGCTTGAAGCGCCACTTCTGCATCGTGGCCGCGCCGATGATGAGCCGATTCGAAAGGTTGGATACAACCATAAACTCATCTGAGAAGCGGTAGCCATCCAGGTGAAAATCCAGAGTCACCCTTTCTTCCACCCTCACTGTTCTTCCCGCCTCTGCCGTCTCCAGGGAGAGGGGAGTAGGAAGGGAGTCCAGAGGTCCCAGCTCCTTAGCCAGGTCCCGGTCAATGCAGGAGTAGGTAGCCCCGCTATCGAACAGGCCGACCAGTTCACGCTCTCCTTTAGATCCCACAAGTCTGACCATCTTCTCAATGACAGCCATTGGTTATATTCCCATCTGCTCAGCAGACTACAAAGTACCCCTGGATTTGTAATTCAGCGGCTCAGGCGACGGATTGCAAACCTGCCACAAGCAAAGGGATTGAGCGCCCTATGCCTCCCCGGCCGGCCTCAAGGAGAGCGACCCTCCGGCTCCCACGAAAGCAGCCAGGCCGGCGATGACGAAAGCCCAGGTGTACGAATCGGTGACGTCACCAATGTAGCCAGCCACAGTGGGACCAATAGCCTGACCGATGCCAAAGAAGACGGTGACAAAGCCTAAGGCGGCCGGAGCCAACCTCGGCCCCAGATAATCGCCGCAGGTAGCAGCCATGATAGCCGGGATGCTCCAAGCGGTGAGAGCGAAGAGGAGAGTCGAGAGGTAGTAACCAGGGGGAGCTTTCCACAAGCCGAAGATGGTAAAACAAAGACCCTGCAAGAAATAGACCAAGGCCAATCCATATTTTCTGCCAATCACGTCAGAGACCGCACCCCAAATGAAGCCGCTGACAAAGCTGATCAGACCGGCCAGCATCCACAGCCATCCGGCGGCCTCCTTGGTGAGACCCGCCTCGCCGGTGAGGTAGTCGGCGAAGAAGGTGGCATAGATGATGTAGGAAAAGCCAAACATTATGTAAATCAAAGCCAGGTGCCACACTGCCCTCGATTTGTAAACCAGACCCCATTGCAGCGGCGAGGGCTTGCCTTGAGCGCCGCTAGGTGGCTCGTCTTGGGGAGATGGCGACGGACTCTCTTCAAGGCCAATAGCCACCAACCCTTTCTCTTCCGGTTTGTTTCTCAGGAGCACAAAGCAGAGGATGCCTATGACGGCCGTCATAGTTCCCAGGTAGTACCAACTGTAACGCCAGCCGTCAGCACCGTAGGCGTCAATAATGCGCGGGATCAGAGGACCGGTGATGGCCAAGCCCACGCTGGAGCCGCCCACGGCGATGCCGGTAGCCAACCCCCTCCGCTTGGTCCCAAACCAGGCTGATAAGAGCCCCATCACCGGGACATTGCTTCCTCCACTGCCCACTCCCGTCAGGGTGCGCCATACTAAAGCTACCTGAAAGTTGGGAGCCAGACCGGTCAGAAACATGGTCACGCCAATGAGGAGCATGGAAAGACTTATAACTACCCGCGGTCCATAGCGAGCGGCCAGAAAACCGCCGACGATGGCCAGAATCAGATAGCCGATAAAGTTGCCCGTGGCCAGATTACCGGCCTGGGTCTTGGACAGACCCAACCCTTCTTTCATGTGAGGCAGAATCATAGTATAGCCAAAGCGGGCAAACCCCAAACAACCCAACACCGTCACCACACTCATGAACAGGATAACCCACCCGTAGTGAAGCCCTTGTCCCTGCTGCCTCTCGTCAGCCACAATAGCCTCCCTCTTCTGGTAACATGCACAACGATGGGTTAAACGCAGCCCCTGCCCTCAGAGGCTGGGGTCGAGCCTTCTTCAGCTTTCTCGCACGTCCACCAACTTCATCTCAGGGGCCTTCAAGGCCTCTGTCAGTTGGTCTTGAGATACCTCGGCCACCTTTACGGTGATCAGACCTTCTGTGGGATCATCTCCCAGGAAGGTGCCCAGGCTAATGATGTCACCTCCCATCTGAGCAATCTGGCTGGTGATAGAAGCCAGAACTCCCTTTTTATTTGGAGCTCGGAGGGTCAAGCGCACACCTTTTTCCCTGGCGCCCAAAAGCTCCAGGAAAATCTTGAAAAGGTCCGTCTCGGTGATGATGCCCACCAGCTTGCCATCGCGTACCACCGGCAGACCGCCTATTTTGTTGTCCACCATGATGCGGGCTGCTTCTTCCAGTGGCGTGTCCTCTTCGATGGAAATCACTTCCTTGGTCATCACGTCTTGCACGGTGATTCTAGCCATCAGATAATGAATTTCGTACACGCTGAGAGAGGTAGCAGGCGAAGGTGAAGCGTACAAAAGGTCCATCTCCGAAACGATGCCCACCAGTTGGCCATCTTTGTCTACCACAGGCAACCGTCGGACCTTATTATCCCGCATCACTTTCAGAGCCTCATCAATGGGGATATCAGCGGTAATGGTGATGGGATGTTTAGACATCCTGTCCCTGACCAGCATTGGCGCACCTCCTTTTCGCACCTATTCGGCAATATCGGGGTCTAACCCGCACTGCGCCTGAGGGTCAATCCCGAAAGAGCCACTTGCCGTAAAAAATCAAAGAGGGAGTGCATCATCCAACGGGATCACTTATTAGATTGGCCTCAAAAGCCAGGTCGGCACTGTAGCTAAAGAATCGGACAATAGAGCTCAAGGTTGCACCCACCTACTCGTTGCTCACTATCCTTGCGGTAATGAGACCGACTTTAGCTAGGCTACAATGCAATCCACTCTGCATTCCCGCAGGAAATGAACTCCCTCTTTGTTAACGGGCTGCTCATGTCTACTCCAGTGGGAATCTGGGGCATGGTTCACCCGGAGTGAAATCAGCTTGACAAATTATCCTTTGCTCTCGAAAGCAGATCTCTAACCCTCAAAGGTGCGTTTACAAAGCGAGCCTCGCCCGCAACGCCCCTTGGAGGGGACCTCAGACATGCACCGTCTTTACCCAATGTCTCTACGTTACCGGTGCGAATTCTTTTCTTTTATGGAATAGCACAACTTATGGCAGCCTTTTTATATGTCATATTATACACGATATTGGCCAAAAATGCAATATGTTGAGCTAAACTTTAAGGTCAATCCTGCCGATCACTCCCTCCACTCACTTCCCTTTGAATTCCGGCTTTCGCCTTTCCACAAAAGCGGCCATTCCTTCTTCCTTATCCTCAGTGCCGAAGAGCAGACACACGGATTCCACCTCAAAAGCCAGGCCGGCGTCAAGGTTGGTCTCCAGAGTCTTGTTAATGGCCGTCTTGGCCCGCCCCACAGCGAGAGGGGCCCGCGAGGCGATCTTCTCGGCCATAGCCCGGGCGGTCTTCATCAACTCTTGACGGGGCACGACGCGGTTGACCAGCCCGATGCGCTCTGCTTCTTCGGCGCCGATCATGTCGCCGGTGAAAATCAACTCGCAGGCTTTGCCCTTACCGATGAGGCGCGCACTGCGCTGAGTGCCCCCTACACCGGGGAAGATGCCCAGACCGACCTCGGGAAACCCCATCCGCGCTTCGCCGGCAGCCAGGCGGATGTCACAGGCCAGGGCCAGCTCCAATCCACCGCCCAGGGCGAAGCCGTTGATGACGGCGATGACCGGCTTCTCCATTGTTTCGATGTCCTTGAGAACCGACTGGCCAAAGTGGGTGAATTCGCGGATCTCCACCAGGTTTTTGGCCTGCATCTCGCGGATGTCAGCCCCGGCGACGAAAGCGTTCCCCGCCCCGGTGATGAGTACCACCCGCACAGCATCATCTTCCCGCACTTGGGCTATGACTTCCTTCAGTTCAGCCCAGACTTTGGTGTTGAGAGCGTTCATAGCCTGTGGACGGTTCATGGTGATGATGGCAATGGGCCCGTCAATTTCCAGCTTGACGTCGCGCAGAGTCCACGGCTCACCACGCGCTGCCTGCTCTCGCAAGAGCTCCGGCACGGTAAAAGTCCCTTCGGTCTGAGCAGCCAAAGCCTCAACCAGGGCCAGGGCCCGTCCCACGCCTACCTCGTTCATCATGGCGAAAGGCCCCTTGGCCCAGCGCAGGCCCACAGTGGCTCCCAGGTCGGTGTCCTCAGCGGTAGCCACGCCCTCACCCACCAACTGAGCCGCCACGCCAAAGACCACACCCAGCAATCTGTCTTTCACCACCTCCTTGGCCTGCTCGTCAATCTCGCCCTCCAGGTCCCATGGCTGGCCAGCTTCAAACTGCTGGCGCAGGGCCTCGCTCGGCTCGTAGAAAGGGCCCAAGTTGCGGGCCAGAAACGAAGATGAATGATAAGCAATGGGGATGCCGGTGGCGTTCATCAGAGCAAAGGGCCCCATGCCAATGGAAAAGGCTTCCATAGCTGCCTGGTCAATGGTAGGGATACTGGCCACCCTCTCATCTAGCATCCTGGTCGCCTCATTGAGCCAGGGCACGAAGAAGCGGTTGACAGCGAAACCAGGGGCGTCTTTGACTTTGATGGGTATCTTGCCGACCAGGCGTGAAAGTTCCATCAGCGAGTCCGCCACCTCTGGGGAGGTTTCCTCGGTTGTAACCACCTCCAGCAGTTGGTTGATGACGGCGGGGTAGAAAAAGTGAAGGCCGGCCACCTGTTCAGGACGCCCGGTGACGTTGGCTATGTCGGCGATCCGCAGAGATGAGGTGTTGCTGGCAAAGATGGCCTCCGACTTGCATATCTTGTCCAATTCGCTAAACAAATCCTGCTTGGCCTTCAGGTCCTCAAAGATAGCTTCGATGACCAGATCACAGTCGGCGAAATCGGCCAGGTCGGTGGTGCCCGTGAGACGAGCCCACGTCTCATCCCGCTTGGCCTGGGTCATCTTCCCCTTGGCCACCCCTTTGTCCAGGAAAGCTGAGATGCGCTCCAAGCCCTTGTCCAGTAGCTCCTGAGTTGGTTCACGCACGAGAGTTTCGTAGCCAGCCTGGGCGTAGACTTGGGCGATGCCTGAGCCCATCAGCCCACAGCCGACGACACCGACTTTTTTGATTTCCATAGCGTCACCTCCCACAAGTCTATCTGGCGACTAAAATCGCCCCTACACTGCTCCCAACCAGGCAAAAGCCCGCACCGGAAAAGCGGCGGCGCCTTTCACTTTGGGCGGCACGGCAATGAAGGTGAACTCCCGGTCAATGAGCGACTCCAGGTTGGTCAAGTTCTCGACGATGAGGATTTTCTGCTTGAGAAAGTTAGTGTGCGCCGGTCGGGTTGGGTCCGTTGGATCATCAATGACCAGAGTGTCAATACCCACCAGCCGGGGCTTTTTGCGGAGCAGCACCCCCACGGCGGTGCGGGACAGAAAAGGATGCTGCTGGTAGGTTTCGGTCCCCCAGTGCTTGCTCCAGCCGGTGCAAAGCAAGATGGCCTTGCCCGTGCAATCTACCCTGGCCAGCCGTTCCACCCCAATGGGCTGCCCCGCCTTGAGAGGTCGCACGTCAACGCATACCCCCTCCAGTACACACCCTTCCAGAGCCAGCCCGCTGATGTCTTCGCCTTGGGGATCAAAGTGATAAGGAGCATCAAGATAGGTGCCAATGCTGGTGACGAACTTGGCCTGGGTCACCTCGCAGGTGCAGCCCTTGTAGCGACCGGAGCGGGCCGACTGCTTGTGGGTCCAAACCGGCTTTATCTCCGGGTCGGCAAAGCCCGGGAACCTGGACATACCCGGTTCGATGGTCTGGCTGAGGTCAATCAGTTCCAAAGGTGCCTTCTTCTGGTTATACATTGCCTGCCGGTTCAGCGGTATAATTCCCTCGTCAGCACACCGATCATCCCCTCCGCGAGTTTAGCGACTTCTTTGGCCTCACTTTCTGTCAGCCGGGCGTGGGGATCGTAGCGGGCCTTGTTGCGCAGTTCCAGCCCGAGGCGCAAGGCTCTTCCTATCTCGGGAGCGACCAGCTTTTCCTCAAGCACAAAGACCTTGCTGAACTGTTGCACCAAGCCGCTATGGGTTCTTGGCACATCGCTATGATACAGTATCAGTAATCCCTTACTGCACAGTTCGGCAGCGTTGTACGCCAGGTCAATGATGCCACGCACGTTCGCCAGCGATGCCTCAAAAGAGCGAGCCATCTCCAGATAGGTCTGAGCCAGACTCAAAAGGTCTGTAGCCTCCTCGCGATGTATCATCTCCTCTTCCACGCTGTATATCTCCCTCCCATCCCGCTTGACCGTCCACACGAAATAGTGGGGATAACGATATTCATCAATGCAGTAAATCATTGGGGAGACGAGTTCATTGTGATCCAGCATCACGTCGAAAGCGATGTCACCGCAGGTCTCGTTCACCTGCTGCAGGTCACCGGTGGCGATGACCAGGACATCTATGTCGCTCTCTTCATGGGCATCGCCTCGCAGCACACTGCCGTACAGGATCATCTTGGCTATGTTGTCGCCGATTTCGGATTGTTTTACGCGGGCCACGAAATCGTCCAGGGCCCGGTATTTCTTCTCCAACAGAGCATTCATCGGCTCTGAAGCCCATTTGCAGTCTAAAGCGTATCGCTTACCACCACTCACTACCGGACACTTTTTCCCGGCGCGTTGATTCTTACCATGAATGA
Organism: Anaerolineae bacterium; assembly: GCA_029933115.1. Classification (GTDB taxonomy): domain Bacteria; phylum Chloroflexota; class Anaerolineae; order E26-bin7; family E26-bin7; genus E26-bin7. The sequence continues at coordinate 26,588 of JAOZOT010000012.1, forward strand.
CAGGC
>JAOZOT010000634.1 GCA_029933115.1 Anaerolineae bacterium
TCCGTGGGATCACATTGACTGTAGTGCACCTTCCGGATCGGACGATTCGCCATGTCACACCCCTGTCCCAACTGCAGCGGCGTATTCCGGACCTGCCGGGCCTACCGGCTTCGCTCTATGAGAACCTCGGGCTCCTGGTAAACCCAATCCCACCATAGGTTCACAAAATGAGCGAACGATAAGTTATAGCACTTTGTGCTCTGGTTGCACAACCGTTACGCTAACGGCGCGGCGGATAACCCGCCGGTGACAGCCCACGAAGCCCGACCGCAGGGAGGGCTTGGCCGAGCCGGTCGGGTTCATCCGCTTGTTATGGCGGCAAGCGAAGCCGCTGCCCGATTCCAAGCAAGGTCCATTGGCTGATAATCACAGTAGCAGGCAGGCCCTGCCTCGCTGGCCGCCCCGATAGGGCGGTCGGCACCAAGCGCGCGTTAGGCATTCATCTCTACCGTCACCCCACCCCCCGGATCACCCCCTATGCTATCCCACAGCCTCCCACTCACTTTGCGGCTGCCTCCCTGCCTCCCCACTCTACACGCACCCAAGACCAGAACAACTTCAGGTTGCCAACACCGTTCGCAACCAAGTATCGTATTCCTCGCGCTCCTTCTCGCGAAGCCGTTCGTACTTGATCGGATCCCTCTCCCGCAAACCCCAACGCCTGGAGGTCAGCGGATACTCTGCCGCACAGAGTAACTCCCGCCAGTCCCAGATGGCCACTTCCGTGAACTTTCGAAGCGCGGCAAGATCACCATTGGAAAGCTTCAGTATCCCTAGATAAACCCGCCACGGCTCTCTGCCTTGATACTGCGAGAGAATTTCAACGGCCCTAGCACGATCTTCCGCCTCCGGGAACAACCTCTCCAACACCTGTGCAACAAGCAATTCATAGTCGCGATCCACAACCCCAGCACCCATCGCAGCTTCACCGGTAACTCTTCCCATTCCCTCAATAGAATCTCGAGCACAATCGGCTACCACCTATCCCTCCAACCATACCCCTGCTATCAACAACGGGCATTAATGACCCCGCATTAAGCCATGGCGCCTTCTATGTTGTCGCTTTTGTCAAGTTTCTTGTGATAGGCGCCAAGGCACGACCGACCCTCGCGGGACGTTTTTCCCCGACACTATGAGCGCAACGCCGGGCGAGAACCTCTGACCCAAGCTTGCCTTTCACCCTGAGACGTAGTGCCGGCTTCTCAGGCCTTGGGCAGAATGCGCCCCGAACTACCTTCTATCCGTGCCGACACCCGTGTGGCCGGACACCAAATGCCGTGTTCGCCCGGGGACGGTTCGAGAAGCTCCCCGGTGAGCGGCTCCATCTAACGGACGATCCCTCTCGGAAACCCGGCGGCTTAACGACACACACGCTCACACCACAGGGGTGATGCATCGGCAGGCTTCGGTCGGCTCTCCTCACCTGATGGCTCCAAGCCTTCATCGGTTGACAAACCGGAGGCAAGCGTACTCCCGTTCCGGCCGAGCGCGCAACCCCTTGGGCAAGGCAGACCCGTCCCACAAACATACCCTTATCCGGCCTTTCCGGAAAGTCTGCCCCCACAGGCATACGCACTCCCCGTCCGACCGGCAGCCCCTTGATGCAGTTGATGTCCGCGTGCGCTCCACCTTTCGCGTGGCCGGTTGGCGGTGCAGATGCCGCTTGTCTCCCGGGCTCGGCACGTGCACCACGCTCCACACTTTCTTCCCGCCATAGTCATAGCGAATCGGCATCGTCAGCAGCTTTGCCCCATCCAGGTGCCCGGTCTTGGCCCCCTTCGCCCTCCGGTTGACCTCGATGCCGGCCGAATCCACCATCAGATCCCCGATGCCCTTGGAGAGAAGATACCGGAAGCGACCCGTTTTTACAAGTCTCCCATGGTATCTAACGCTAAGCTCAGCCGCCGTGCGTCACCCGCTCAAAGCCACACCTTCGCCAACACCACACTTTGCAAGTCACCACACTTCGCCCGCGCGCAGCGCGGTCGGTTGCAGCAATGGTTGGACCGCCGCCCTACTGTCTTGTCAAGGTCGTTGGTCTGCCCCGATCACTCCTCTCTACATAGAGCCCTCTACCTCAAACAGGCACATCCTGAGACTTGGCCGGCGATGAATTTCTGGTGAGGTGGCGATGCAACCCTGCCAATGCTGCTCCTAG
>JAOZOT010000635.1 GCA_029933115.1 Anaerolineae bacterium
AGACTCTCCTTTTGCCTCTGGCCTTCGCCGATGGCGACTCGCATCTGACCATCCGGGGCGGCACCCACGTGGCCTGGAGCCCGCCCTTTCACTACCTCAAACACATCTACCTGCCTACGCTGGCGCGGATGGGGATCGAAGCCACAGTCGAAATCGAGCGGTGGGGATGGTATCCTATCGGAGGCGGGGAGATAAAAGCGAGGATTAGAGGGCAAGGGGTAAGGGATAGAGGCTCATTCCCAGCCCCCTATCCCTTATCCCCTATTGCTCTGGTCGAGCGGGGAGGGCTGAAACGCCTCTGGGGCGTTTCAGCTCTATCCAACCTGCCGGCCCACATCGGCCGGCGACAGAAGCGTCAGGCTGAGAAGTTGTTGCGGAAACGTGGTCTCACGGAGATCGAGCTCGTTGACGCGCCCTCACCCGGCCAGGGCACCCTTGTCTTTTTGGTGGCCGAGTTCGAGAACGTGGTGGCCGGCTTTACCTCCTATGGAGCGCGGGGCAAGAGGGCGGAGAAGGTGGCCGAGGAAGCCTGCCGGGAGTTTATCCAATACTACGAGAGCGGCCAGGCCCTGGACAAGCACCTGGCTGACCAGTTGATCCTGCCCATGAGCCTGGCGGCGGGGCGGTCCGGTTTCACCACCTGCGAAGTCACCCGGCATTTGTTGACAAATACAAAGGTCGTGGAGTGGCTGATGGGAGTGAAAGCCGAGGTAGAAGGGAAGGAAAGCGAGACGGGCAGGGTTCAAATCTTGCGCACAGCGTAGCGCAGGATGGTGCGCTTTCTCTCGTCGGGTGTCTTTGGGCCAGAAAGGTACTCCTCCTCGTGCGGGCCGACGATCTGGTAGCCCTTGTCCTCGATGAACTTGTACAAGATGTCCAGCGATTCCTGTTCAGTGGCGTAAGGGCCGGTGTGGATCACCTCGGCCACGGTTTCTTCGGGCCAGACCTCGATTTTGACTTCTGCTACTTCGGGCAGCACCTGTACCAACTCGGTGGTGCCATCGGGGATAGGCAGGGCCAGTTTGAAGCGCTTCTCTTCGTCAGGAGCGTCGGGGTGGTAGAAATAGCGGCCACGCATCTTGCCCAGCGGCTTGAACGTTTTGCCATGCAGCTTCTTTGAGCCATAGACCGCCTTGTAGAGGGCCGGCACCAATTTGGGGACCTCGGTGGTAGGATTGCCCACGCCTTCGACAACAGCCACTGTGCAGGCAGGGATAGTTTTGATTCTCGGTCGGGGAGGCATAAGCCCGTACTCCTTTCTATAGATGCATGTTACGGCGCCGGTGCGCCGTTTTGCCCAGGGGGCACTAGCGTGCCGGTGAACAACATCTCTAGCACACCCGGATGGGCGTTGAACCACAGTGCCTGGGCAACTATGACGTGTACATTTCGACAGGTAGCTGCACTTCGGTCACATAGGTGGATGGATCGCGGCCGGGCTCTGGCCCCTGCACATAGACCTCGCGGTTGGGTCCACAGATGCGGTAACCATTGGCCTCGATCCAGCTCATCAATTGGTTGTATGCTTCGCCGATGGTGTCGTAGCTGCCTTGGTGCACGATGCAGGCCATCTCGACGGCCGGCAGTTGACGGCCCTTTACCCGTTTCCCCTCGGGCACCGACTCGGCCACGGGCACGGCCGCCTCGACGTCCACATCCCGCTCGCGGTACTCCTGGTCGTAGTAGATGGCAAGCGGTGGAGCGACCGGCTTGAGCCTGTGCCGGCCGAGGTGAGCAAAGATCTCATCGTAGAGTTGCCCAACGTCGCCGTAGGTGGAAATGGTGTCCCGCACCGATGCGACCGTCATGGCCGGTACTTCTTTGAGCACAACTTCTTGAGTGGACAAGGTTCCCTCCTGTTCGATTTGCTTCAGCCGCCACTCGACCCGGGCCAGTCGGGCCTGCTCTTCCTGCACTTGCTGCTGGAGCTCAGCTTGCTTCAGCCGCAACATGCCCCGTATCTGGGCCGGCGGCAGGTCGCCGTCGAGCAGACGGGCAACCTGGGCCAGTGAGAGCCCCAGGTCCTTCAGCGCCAGGATGCGGTTGAGTCGAGGCAACTGGCCGGCCGAGTAGTAGCGGTAGCCGGTAAAGCGGTCTACCTTAGCCGGCTTGAGCAGACCAATCTCGTCGTAATAGCGCAGCGTCTTTACCGTT
>JAOZOT010000140.1:0-3132 GCA_029933115.1 Anaerolineae bacterium
TGGTAGACGTTGCCCAGGTTGTTGAGGGTAGCACCCTCGCCGTGGCGGTCGCCCAACTCGCGGCGCCCTTTCAACGCCTCCTGGTACACCTCCACCGCCTCGGCCCACTTGCCCCGGCTGTGCAGGGCCATGCCCAGCTCGTGCAGCGTCCAAGTGCGGAGTTCCACCCTCACCCCCGGCCCCTCTCCCTGCGCAGGGAGAGGGGAGAGGTCGGCCAGCAGCTTCCGGTAGCCGGCCTCGGCCTCGGCCCAGCGGTCCAGCAGCCGCGCCAGCCGCGCCCGGTAATAGCGCAGCCACAGCCGCTGCTCCTCGTTCAGTTCCCGCTCCTGCTCTGCGGCGGCGGCCAGCAGCGCGCCACACTCCGCCCGACGGTAGAACACGTCCGCCTCGTAGAACCACCGCTCGAACTGGTCAAAGGCCCCATCCGGGTCAAAGGCGAAGCGGTGGTAGAGGGCCTCGAGCCAATCTCCGCTCCGGCCGGATGTCTCATCCGGCGGGCGGCGGATTGCAAATCCGCCGCGAGCGAAATACTCCGGCGGGCGGCGGGCGGCGGAGCCATCGCCAGCAAAGTGGTCGTGCAGGGCGCGGCTCAGTTCGAGGTAGCGCGCCCGTCGTTCCGGGGCCTGCCAGTCCTCCAGCAGCACGGCCCGCACTTCTTCGTGCAGGGCGTAGCTGCGGCCCTCGGGGTCGGCCATGATGAAGGGGAAGGCGGCCAGGCGCCGCAGGGCGGCCCGGTTGCCGTCGGCGTCGTGCGGCGCGCCGCGCAGCACGCCCACCACGCCTTCGTCCAGGCGGCGGGGGATGGCCGCCGCCCGCAGCAAGGCGCCCCATTCGGGCTCCTGCTCCTCGGCCTGCTGCACCAACCGCCGGGTCATCTCGGCCCGCAACTGCTCCGGGGGCAGGCCGCTCTGCACCAACCGTAAGATTTCCTCTTCGTTCTTCATCGGCGGCCTCCCAGGTTGACGGCAATCTGGGCCATCAGTGAGGGGTCGTCCCGCACCACGTCGTAATAAGCGTGCAGGTATGCCTCCTCCAGCGCCAGCCCGCAAATCTCGCAATAGTAGAGCCGCACGTGCTCGTAGCGGAACGTGCTCAGGCGGTCGAGGGCGCACACCAGCCCCTGCCAGTCAATCCAGGGCTCGAAGGTGGGGCGGGGGCCGCGTGGTTGGCCGGCCAGCACTACCACCAGCCGCCCCCAGGCGTCCGGCCGGTCGCGCATCGGGCGCAGCAGGCGGCGGGCCAGCCAGTCGGCCGTCTCGGCCGGGATGTGCTCGCAGCCGTCCAGCAGCAGCACGGCCGGCCGGTCGGCGGCCAGGGCCCGCAGCTCGCGGCAGAAGGCGGACGACAGGACGTGCTCGATGCGCTCCACCTCGGCGGCGGTGGGCGGGCGGTACTGGTGGAAGTCAATGTCGTACAGGTCGCGCCCGGCGATGCCCCGCACCTGCGCCCGGCGGAAGTCGCTCCCGCTCAGGTCAACGGAGCCCGGCAGTCCAGAGCCGGGGGCAGGCGGCGGGGGCTGGCTGTGGTACAGGGCGTCCTGGGTGCAAAAGTCGGGGAAGTGTGCTTCGCCCAGTCGCTCGGCCAGTTCGCGCATCAGTTTGACCGGGCCGGGCTGCCAGGCCGAGGCGAATTCGGCCCGGGCGCAGGGGAAGCCGGCCTGGTCGCTTTCCACCTCCATGCGGCGCAGAAGCCAGCTTTTGCCCGTGCCCGGGCCGGCACGGATGTCCAGCACGCGGGCCGGCTCCCCGCCGCCCACCATACGGCGAAAGATCTCCAATTCGCGTTCGCGGTCCACAAAGCGGCGTTCGATGGTCATTTCGCTCCCGTCCGGTAGCTGTTCACCTCGTGCTCGCAGTGGATGACAATCCACCGCCGGTGGTACGGAATTGAGCGGTAATTGCCTGCCGGGGACCTGCCGGACGACAGTCCGGCAGGAGCAGGTGAACGGTTATTCCGTCTGTTCCGTTGTCTCTGGGTTGAGGGCCGTCATCCCCTCCTGGGTGGCCACATCGGCCAGCGTCTCGTCGGCCACCACGAATGCCCCCAACCGGCCGTGCTCCTTCAGGTCCACGGCCAGTTGCAGCGCATCCAGGGTGCGCAGGGCGCGGGTGGGGGCGTGTTTCTTGAGCAGGTTGATGGCCAACGTCTGGATATGGCCGGTCAATTCTACCACACCAAACAGGCCCTCGTCAATGTCCCGCGCCAATCCGTCCACGGCTGCTTGGTACGCTTGAAAAGAGATATCCCGGCAGCGATACTTTTTGGCCAGAGCCGAATGCATCTCCACCACTGTCAGACCGGAGATGAGAAGGCGGGGCCGCTCTCGTCTGACCAGGTTGAGCACCCATTGGCTGCCTGTCTCAGGGTGATAGTATTTCACCAGGGCGCTGGTGTCGAGCAAGAGGTATTCCATCAGAGCCGGTCCTCGCGGTCGGCAATGACCTCGGCAGCCCAGGAACTTTTGTCGTGGGCAAGCATTTGCTGTACTTGTTCCAGCGTAGTGCCCCGGCTACGCGCCTGTTCGGCCTGGGCGTGGACGTAGCGGCCCAGCGGGCTGCGCCAGAAACGCTCGCGCTGTTGCTGCAACCAGTCCTCGCCAGAGACAGGCTGTTCCGCTTCTTCCTCCTGGGCCAGGGCCTGGGTCACCAGCTCCAACACCACCTGGGCCGGTGGTTTATGGGGGGTGTGGCGGCGCAGCTTCTCGGCCAGTTCGGCCGGCAGGGTAATGGTCAGGTCACCCATCGGTATCCTCCTCTCCGCCTGGAGGGTGTCGGCCCTCGATCCGGTCCCGCCCGGCCAGGTCACGCACCTCGGCCTGGCCGAACTTGCCTTCCAGTTCCACGCCGGGGGTCTGGCCGCCCCGGCGGGGGCCGGTTGCCCCGTGCACGATGTCCCGCCCGGCTATCCCTTTCACCCGGGCGCCTCGGAAGTCGCCCTTCAGGCGCACACCGGCCTGGCCGGGCTTTTCGCTCGGTTTCTCCTCCCGCCCCAGCTTCACCGGCCCCAGGGCGATCTCGGTCAGCCGCAGGCTGCGCAGGAAGCGCTTGATAGGCCGACGCCGCCACCAGATCAGCGTGGTCAGCACGACGATGACCGCTATGGTGAGGTACAACCCCGGCGGGGTCAAAGCTA
>JAOZOT010000140.1:3232-8414 GCA_029933115.1 Anaerolineae bacterium
GTCAGCACGACGATGACCGCTATGGTGAGGTACAACCCCGGCGGGGTCAAAGCTATGGTCAACATGCTTCACCTCTGGTTTTGCTCCTTATGGAAACTCCCGGTAGATGTCTTTGCGATGCAAGACACGCCGAAATTCGATGATCCGCTCCTTGAAATCCAACCGGATGCCAACTCTGTAGCGGCCTATCCGCAGCTTGTAATACTCCCGATACCCCGCCAGTTTTTGCACTTTGCCGGTTAGAAATGGGTCTTGCCGTATGGCTTCGCCGAAAACGACTTTCTCAACTCGCTCGCGCTCTTTTGGAGGCAGGTCTGCCAATTCTTTCAAAAAGGTACGTGTGTACTGCGTTTTCCACATTAGCGAGTCTCCGCCAGGTATTCCTGATAGATCGCCTGCGCTTGGCTGCTATCTAACAGTTCCTCCCCCTCGGTTTCGGCGATTTTTTGACCAAGGATGTCGTCTTCAAGATACTCTAACAGGGTGTCAGGCGTGGTGCTCAACAACCGGGCCAGCACAAAAATGGACATACGCCAGTCATCGTCAAGGCAGATTCCTTCTACTTCCTGTCGCTGCAGCCGCTCCAGCAGCTTGTCTTCAGGAGTCCCAAGGATAGCGGCCGATGTCTTTAGGTCTAGCGTTAGAGTAATCATCGGTGTACCCCCTTTCACAAAGTGGTCTCACTTGTCCGTACTTTTTTGGTAAGGGGAGAGTGCGTGTCCGACTTCTTCCCACTGCACGGTGATCAGGGCCTGGTCTTGGTCGGCGACATCACCGGGGCGGACGTGGACGCTTTGTATCGTGCCGTCCCATTGTGCTCGCAGTTCGTTTTCCATTTTCATTGATTCCAGAATCACCAGCACTTCTCCGGCCTTGATTTGCTGCCCCTCAACGACGAACACGTCAACCACCAGCCCCGGCATGGGAGCTTTGACCGTTGTCTCCACTCCGGGAATTCTGAAGGGCTTCTTGATTATGGTTGGCCGAGAGGGGCCGCCTTTCACCTGGACGTTGTACATTTCTCCGGTGTGAAGGAGAACCTGAAAATGGCCTTCTTCCTCCTCGATAAAGGCCTCGTAGGAGTTGTTGTCCACCAGCAACGAGTACAGGTTGAGGTCATCAATGCTTTGCATGTCCACAGCGTGGGCCCGGCCGTTGACAAAGACCTTGCCTCCGTCTCCAATCTCAATGAGGAAAGTTTCGCCTTCCACGATGACTTCATATTTCATAGTGCATAGCCCTCCAACGCCCAACCTGCTTCCAGGGGGATTGCTCAGGCTGCTGGGGAGGCGCTGTGTGCCAACCTCTGTTGTGCACCAACAGCGCGGCGGCAATGGCTGCGGTCTCCCTCTGCTCCTCACGACGGGGCTCGCTCATGGCGAAGCGGCTGTCAACAAAGGTGGTGTCAAATTGTCCCCCGATGAAACGGGTGCTGTCCATCATCTGCTGATGGAAAGGGATGTTGGTCTTGATGCCGATGATGCGGTATTCTTCCAGAGCGCGCCGCATACGCAGCAAGGCTTCACCGCGCGTCTCACCCCACACGATCAGTTTGGAGATCATGGAATCGTAGTAGAGAGAGACCTCAAAACCTTCGTAGATGCCGCTTTCCACGCGCACTCCGGGGCCGGTGGGCTCGTAGAGGCCGGTCACGCGGCCGATGGAAGGCCGGAAGCCGTTGTAGGGGTCTTCGGCCAGGATGCGACATTCAAAGGCCCAGCCGCGCACTTTTACATCGTCCTGAGTGTAACGTAGCTTGCGCCCCGAGGCGATGCGCAATTGCTCCTTCACGATGTCAATGCCGGTCACCATCTCCGTCACCGGGTGTTCCACCTGCAGGCGGGAGTTCATCTCCAGAAAATAAAAGTTCTTATCCTCGTCCAGCAGGAATTCGACCGTCCCGGCGTTGACGTAATTTGCCGCTTTGGCCACCTGTACGGCCACCTGGCCCATGCGCCGGCGCAGTTCCTCGTCCAAGGCCCGCGACGGAGCTTCTTCGATGACCTTTTGATGGCGGCGCTGAAGGGAGCACTCGCGCTCACCCAGGTGGATGACGTTGCCGTATTGATCGCCCAGGATTTGGAACTCGATGTGGCGTGCGCCTTCGACGATGCGCTCCAGAAAGACGGTGCCATCTCCAAAGGAGGCCTCGGCCTCACGGCGGGCAATGGCCAGGGCGTGGGGCAGTTCTTCGGGAGAGTTGACCACGCGCATTCCTTTGCCCCCCCCGCCGGCGGCGGCTTTGATGAGCAGAGGATAACCGAGCCTCTCTGCCGCGTCCAGGGCGCCTTCATCTGACAGCCCTCTATCGTCGCTGCCGGGCACGATGGGGATGCCGGCGGCATTCATAGCCCGCCGGGCAGCGACCTTGTCGCCCATCATCCTGATGGTTTGATGGCTGGGACCCACAAAGACGATTCCCGCCTCCAGACAGGCCTGGGCAAAGAGCGGGTTCTCGGCCAGGAAACCGTAGCCGGGATGGATGGCGTCGGCCTTGGCACGGATGGCCACGTCAATGATGCGGTCAATGCGCAGGTAGCTGTCGGAGGCGGGCCCCGGCCCGATGGGGTAGGCCTCGTCGGCGTAGCGCACGTGCAAGGCCGAGCGGTCCACGTCCGAATAGACGGCTACGGTTTTGAGCCCCAACTCTCGACAGGCTCTCAATATGCGGACGGCGATTTCGCCGCGATTGGCAACCAGGACTTTTGTGAACACGTTAGCCTCTATCTGTGCTGTTTAACTCCCCGGCCCGGGCGATCCCGCCGGAACAAAATAGAGCAGCAACGCTTTAATCTGCTGGGTAAAGATAGTTATCAATCTCATTCAAGACCTCGCTCAAATCCGGCGGTTCGGCGGGTTCAACGCCGGATCGTGTTCTGCAGTCGCAAGAGGTAGCGATACAGTTTTATGACGCTGCTAGTTCCATCTCTCGATAGACAGCCTCACGCATCAGCGCGGTTTCAACCCGAGTCTTGAGCTCGACAAAAGTGTGGTAGGTAGCAGCCCAGTGCATGATCTCTGCATCGTCGCCCATCTCTCCGCGCTCATACTTGTGGCAGAATTCGGCAGAGGTCATGCCATATTTCTGCTCCAGTTCTCGCAACTCGCCAGTCAGTTCCAACAGTTCGTCTAGTGGATTGCTCTTGGCCATCGCCTCGGCCAGCATGTGCTGAAGCTCTTCCGGCGTCGGCATGTTCTCTGAGGTGAAAGAAAGCTTTGGCATCTGAAATACCTCCATCACAGAGATTTTGGGTTTGGACCACCGGTTATTGATTTTACAGCGGTATATTGCCGTGTTTCTTCGGCGGGTTAGAATCCCGTTTGTTTTGCAACATCTTCAGGGCCTCGATGAGGCGGGGACGGGTCTCCCTGGGCTCGATGACGTCGTCAATGTAGCCCCGCGCCGCAGCGATGTAGGGATTGGCGAACTTGTTGCGGTACTCCTGCACCAGCCGGGCTCGTTCGGCCTCGGGGTCCTCGGCGGCGGCAATCTCCTTGCGGAAGACAATGTTCACCGCCCCCTCGGGGCCCATGACGGCAATCTCGGCCGTGGGCCAGGCGTAGCTGATGTCGCCCCGGATGTGCTTGGAGCTCATCACGTCGTAGGCTCCACCGTAAGCTTTGCGGGTGATGATAGTTATCTTGGGCACAGTAGCCTCACAGTAGGCGTAGAGTAGCTTGGCCCCATTGCGGATGATGCCGCCGTGCTCCTGAGCCACCCCGGGCAGGAACCCCGGCACATCCTCGAAGGTGATAATGGGGATGTTGAAACAATCGCAGAAGCGCACGAAACGGGCGCCTTTGGTCGAAGAGTCAATATCCAGCACACCGGCCATCACCGCCGGCTGCTGGCCGACGATGCCCACGCTGAATCCCCCCAGCCGGGCAAAGCCGACGATAATGTTGCGCGCCCAGTGCTCGTGCACCTCGAAAAAGTCGCCATTGTCAACGACGCGGCGGATGACGTCTTTCATGTCATAGGCCTTGGTGGGGCTGTCGGGCACGATGGAATCGAGGGCCTCGTCCATGCGGTCTGGGGGGTCGTCGGTGGGCACAAAGGGCGGGTCTTCCATGTTATTTTGGGGGATAAAGCTCAGCAGCTTTTTGATGAGGAAGATGCAATCCTCCTCATTTTCGGCGGCGAAATGAGCCACCCCGCTTTTGGTGTTGTGGACCATGGCCCCGCCCAGTTCTTCGGAAGTCACTTCTTCGCGGGTGACCGCTTTGATCACGTCGGGGCCGGTGATGTGCATGAAGCTGGTACCTTTGACCATCAAGATGAAATCGGTCATGGCCGGCGAATAGACGGCTCCGCCGGCGCATGGCCCCATGATAGCCGAGATTTGGGGCACGACGCCCGAGGCCAGGACGTTGCGCAGAAAGATGTAGGCATAGCCGGCCAGGGAGACTACTCCCTCCTGGATGCGTGCTCCGCCGGAATCGTTGAGGCCGATGACCGGGGCGCCGTTCTTCATGGCCAGGTCCATGATCTTGCACACCTTCTCGGCGTGGACCTCGCCCAGAGAGCCGCCAAAGACGGTGAAGTCCTGAGAAAAGACATAGACCAGACGGCCTTCAATGGTCCCCCAGCCGGTGACCACGCTGTCGCCCAAGAACTTTTTTTCTTCGATGCCAAAGCCCACAGTGCGATGGGTGACGAACATATCTAGCTCGCGGAACGAGCCGGGGTCCAGAAGCAACTCCAGACGCTCGCGGGCGGTCAGCTTGCCCTTGGCGTGTTGGGCGTCAATGCGCCGCTGTCCACCACCCAGCTTGGCCTGCTCCCGCAACCGGCGCAGATGTTCGATTTTCGGATCAATCGGCATAGGGTCTCCTCCCTTGCGATAGCTCAGCAATGATTCATTATTTTTAACACCAAAGCCCTGCTTTGGTTCTGAGATTTTCCAAAAAAACCAAATATTTGTTGGTCAGTTCATGGACAGCCTTATTCGATGGCCCCCACACTTCTGAGGTATTTCTCCAGGCGGGCCACAAAGCGCTCGGCGTCGCTCAAAATCTGGCGGGCCTTCTCCGCGTCGAACTGTGCTTCGTCCTTGTAGTCAGCATCCAGGCGATGCTTGAAAGCCCGGCTGTAGATACGGCCGTATTCCGCTTCAATTTTCAGGTGTCTGAGGTATTCGGCCAGGGCTTTCTTCTCTTGTCCGGTCAAATGTCTCAATGC
>JAOZOT010000636.1 GCA_029933115.1 Anaerolineae bacterium
CAAACCTGCGGGGTGGTGAGTATAAAGGGTACAGATGGACTTGAGCGGAGCCATCATAGGGCAATACCACATTATCGAGCAAGTCGGCAGGGGCGGCATGGCCACTGTCTACAAAGCCTACCAACCCAACCTCGACCGCTACGTGGCGGTCAAGGTGCTGACGCCTGATCTGGCCGAGACCACAGGTTTCATCGCCCGCTTTGAACGCGAAGCCAGAGCCGTGGCCAGGCTGCGCCACCGCAACATCCTGACCGTCTACGACTACGGACGCCAGGGAGATATGCTCTACCTGGTCATGGAATACGTCAGCGGAGGCACTCTCAGAGGGCGCCTGGGCTGGCCACAGGACCTGGCCTACGCTGTCAATATCATCTCCCAGGTGGGAGACGCCTTGGCCCACGCCCACAGGCAGGGCATGATCCACCGCGATGTCAAGCCCGGCAACATTCTGATGGCAGAGGAGGACTGGCCACTGCTCTCCGACTTTGGGTTGGCAAAGATGGTGGAAGACAGCCTCCAGTTGACTGCCAGCGGGGCCAGCGTCGGCACGCCTCAATACATGTCTCCCGAACAGGCCCAGGGCCTGGCAGTGGACCGCCGCAGCGACATCTACTCCCTGGGGGCAGTGCTATACGAAGCAGTCACCGGTCGGCCACCTTTCGGCACCGACAGCCCCATGGCTATCATCCTCAGACACATCAACGAGCCGCTGACCCCACCCCGTACTTTGCGCTCCGACCTGCCAGAAGAGATGGAACTCGTCATCCTCAAAGCTCTGGCCAAGTCCCCGGCCGACCGCTACCAACGCATGGAGGAGTTCCTGGCAGATTTGCGGGAAGCGTATCCACTCCCCGCCAGACGCCCTCTCCCGGGTTCGCCTCGCCTGTGGAGAAAAGGGAAGGGCAATGCACAGGCCAAGCTCAGGGAGCAAGCCGCAGCTTTCGGGCCGGCTTCGACACCGCTCGTTACCCCCCGCCTGCCCCGCAAGCGCTCGTTCCCCTGGGCCGGGTTTGCCATCGGAATCGTCCTGCTATGGACCTTGGCTCTGACTCTTATGCTCTTCAAAGCCTCAATGTCCCCTCAAGGTGAGCGCGAGACGGGTTTCGCCGGTTCGACCTCCGCCCCGACTGATGTCGCTGCTACGACGCCTAGCCCTTTGAAGAAGCCGACCTCAAGCAAGGGCGAAGAGATCAGGGCAAGTCCGTCGGCCGCGATCCCCTCACCCACCACCGTACCGCCCTCTCCCACCGCTGTGCCGCCCTCCCCTACCGTCTTGCCAACGATCCCCCCCTCTCCGACAATACAACTACGAGTGTGGGAAGCTGATAGTATGGAGATGGTCTTTATCCCTGCTGGGGAGTTTGTCATGGGCAGCGAAGAACTGGGCGACGACGAGCGCCCGGTCCACCGGGTCTACCTGGACAGCTTCTGGATAGACCGGTACGAGGTGACAAACGAGCGCTTTGCCCGCTTTGTGGCCGCCACCGGCTACCAGACCGAAGCTGAGAAACGCGGATGGGGCTGGGTCTGGAAAGGCTCGGAGTGGGAAAAAGTTGAGGGAGCCGATTGGCGCCACCCGCGCGGCCCAGACAGCAGCATCGAAGACAAGATGGATCACCCCGTCGTCCTGGTTAGCTGGCACGACGCCGATGCTTACTGCCGCTGGGCGGGAAGGCGCCTGCCCAGCGAAGCCCAATGGGAGAAAGCAGCGCGAGGCGTTGAGGCGCGACGCTACGCCTGGGGAGACGAGTTCGACAGTGCCAAGGCGAACACCAAAGAATGGGGGCGAGGTGACACTACCCCAGTCGGAAGCTTCTCCCCTCAGGGGGATAGCCCTTATGGCGCTTCCGATATGACAGGCAACGTCGGGGAGTGGGTGGCTGATTGGTACAGCAGCGACTATTACAGCCGGTCACCCTCTGCCAATCCAACAGGGCCTATCACCGGCACCTATAAAATATTGCGGGGCGGCTCGTGGCCCTTTGACGAAGTCTACGCCCGCACCTCTTTCCGTTACAACGTCAGACCCGATTACACCTATGATTTCGCCGGGTTCCGGTGCCGCAGCCAATGACGCGGAGGCACAGAGGTGAGCAACTGTCTACGAGGGCAGTCACCGCCTCCCGCCTGGCGATAAATCGCCG
>JAOZOT010000637.1 GCA_029933115.1 Anaerolineae bacterium
ATCACGACGAGGTGCACATCGGCATGCCCGTGGAGATGGTCACCCGCAAGAACAAAGAAGAGGGCAAAGAGGGGATGATCGTCTACGGCTACAAGTTCCGGCCCGTTCTACAAGACGTCAGGTAGAGCACCCAGCTTGATCCTCCGTCCTTGCCAAATCACCGCCAGTGTCCGCAATCGTTGCGCTATTCTCGCTCCCTGACAACGACCACCTGGCGCACCGCACAAAATTGTGCTTGACGTCAGGTCTGTCTCACAGTAAGATTAAGCCCGGAAGGTGAACATGATCATCGCAGTGATTGATGGCATGGGCGGGGGCATCGGGGCTCAAATCGTGACCCAACTGCGGGAAGAACTGCCGCTGGAGGTGGAGATTCTCGCGCTGGGCACCAATGCTGTTGCTACTGAAAAGATGATGAAAGCCCGCGCCAGCCGAGGAGCCAGTGGCGAGAACGCTATTCGGGTGTCCATCGGCCAGGCTGATTTCATCCTGGCCCCCATCGGTGCAGTCGTTCCCAATTCCATGATGGGCGAGGTCACCCTAGGCATTGCCGAGGCAATAGCTGCAGCCCCGGGACGCAAACTGCTTCTGCCCATCAACCAGCCGCACTTTGAGATCGTGGGCATTGAGTGGAGGGCACTTACCAAACAGATCAGTGCCGCCATCGAAGTCATCCGGCAGGCACTGGAGGTGCAAGAGGGTGTTGAAAAACGGGGGCTAGGAGCTATCTAGGCCTCCCCCCTGGGGAGGAAATTGACAGCTTATGGGTTGGTGAAGGCTTGCAGAGGGTGCATTCAAGGGCTGCCGGGGGCAAGATGCGCGCTGTTTGTTGCCAAGAGGTCGCTCTTAGCGTGCCTCCTCGCTCACCAGGCGCACTGCTCCCTGGGCTTAGGCCAGTGCTCTGGCCCGACCCTTGAAAGGCACTCCCGTCAGCAACATCACCAGCCGTTTGAGATTGAGCGCGATGGCCGTCAGGAAGCACTGAATCGCATAGCGCAGCAGTCCGACATAGCGACACCTGCCGAGGCCATGCCCTCCCTTGGCCTCTCCGAACTTACGCTCGATCTTGTATCGTTCCTTCAAGCCCTCCTGGTACTGTGATGTCTCTTGCAGTTGGAGCCAGATGGCCTTGTTAGGATCTTTCTTCTCGGTGCGGTAGTCATTCAGACAGATGGCGGAATAGAGCCCCTTGTCCCACAAGAGGTAATGATTGTCACTGTCGTCATAGCCCCGGTCGGCAGTGACGATCTGTACTGGCAGGCCTTGGGCCAGGTCTTTGGCCAGCAATTTGGGCAGTTGGTGCCCATCGGGGGCATTGCCAGCGGTACAGACCATGCTGGTGATCAGGCCAGTCTGGGCGTTGAGGCTGACATGGGCTTTGTAGCCGTAGAAGTACACTTTCTCCTCCTGTCCGTTCCTTTTCTTGTAGCTGCGTTTGACGCCCCAACGTGCACCGCCATCTCTGGGAGCTTGTCCCTTGCCCTGCCTGCGTTTGTCTTTGCGTACGTTGACATTGGCTACCGAGTGCGTGCTGTCCACAATCTGCACTTCCCCAAAGACGATTCCCTTTTCCAGTGCCAAACGGATGATGTCCTGCAACATTCTCTCAAAGGCGGCCAGCTTGCCATTCTCCAGGATGCGCTTCTTGAATGCGCTTAGCGTGCTGTGGTCAGGTGGCTTTTCGTCCACACCGAGATCGAGCAAGTACTTGGCCGGTAAGTACAGGTTGCATAGATCCTCCACCTGGCGCTCTGAAACGTCATACAGGTAGGAAACAAGCAGCATCTTCAGTATCACGGCAGGATCATAGGGAGGACGGCCCAACTTCGCTCGGCCGCGGTAGTACTTGACCAGCTTGTAGGTGAAACGCTGCCAGGGCACAACTTGTTTCAGCTGCACCAGAAAGTGATCTTTGGGAATCACTTGTTCGTACAGAAAATCGCCGAAGAACGAATCGCGAGTGTTGGACTTGAATCTTTCCTGACCCATTGTGGCTACCTCCCCACCTTGTTTTCCTTGTGTACCAAGTATACCCCACTCTCTTTTTCGGGCCAACACCGGGCGAACTTTTTCAACACCCTCCCATTTTGAGGGTGTTGAAAAACGGGGGCTAGGAGCTATCTAGGCCTCCCCCCTGGGGAGGA
>JAOZOT010000013.1:0-17366 GCA_029933115.1 Anaerolineae bacterium
GCTTCGCCGCCCAAAAAACACCCTATTTTCCCTCTTCTGTGTGGGAACATGCCCCCCCCGATCACTTGCCCACGTTTACGTGCGGACTTGCTGTTGACAATGAATACATTTTATGGTAAGATAAATAGTAAAGGGGATGCTCTAACGATAGGTGCCGAGTGTCTACCTATCTTTATCAGGGGCTCCCCCACAGGGGGTATCGGAGTGGCCGCTCCGATACCCTTTTCCTCTGTAATTATACCACAATTTAGCTCCCAGGTCAAGAAATCACTTGCAATTTTAAGACTATGGTGGTATAATTAGATAGAATCTGATGGGAGAGACATTATGCTTGACCTTAGTCCTTTGGGCCTTGTGGAGCCTCCCTTTTCTCTTTCCCCCGATCCCCGTTACTTTTACATCTCACTCCAGCACAAAGCCACCCTGGGCAAGGTCACCTATGTGGTCGAACAGCGCCAGGGGATCTCGGTTATCTTTGGCGATGTCGGCGTGGGCAAGACCACCCTGGCTCGACGGCTCTTCCAGATCTATCGAGACCGCGAGGATTTTGTCACGGCCTACATCCCTACTCCTATCTACCCTACCGAGTTTCAGTTCCTGAAAGGAATCTGTGCCGAGTTTGGCCTGTCTCCTAAACGTTCAAAGTTTGCCCAACTTGATGCCCTGGAAGATTTTCTCCTCAGGGTGTTCGAGGAAGGAAAGAACTGCCTGCTCATCATTGACGAGGCTCAGGGATTGGTGGGGCCCCAGTTTGAGCTGATCAGGCAGTTGTTGAATTTTGAAACCAATACCCAGAAGTTGATCCAGATTGTCCTCCTGGGCCAGAACGAGTTGCGCAACAAGCTCCGCTTGAAGCGGGCCCTGGATTCGCGCATTGCCACTCGTTCAACTATCGAGCCTTTGGATCCTCTGGACACGACTAACATGATAAACTTCAGGGTTATGGTCGCCGGCCGCCGAGACCCTTTGTTCACCGACGAAGCCCTGGAGGTTATATACGATTTCAGCAAAGGTATGCCCCGCGATGTCTGCGTCGTTGGCCTGAACGTGTTACCCCTGGCCCTGGTTGACGGGGTCAGTATCATCGGTGAGGACTTGGTCAAGAGGGCCATAGAGGAGCTAAGCTGAAGTGCCTGAGAAGAACGAGAGAGCCGCTACTTTTGCCCGGCTTTATGACCTGCAAGAAGAGCTCCGGAAAAGGGAAAAACCCCGCCTGGGGCGGCCCCCCAAGAGAATCAAGCGCAAGCCGACTACTGTCCACCTCACTGCCGAGGAAGCTCAGACTCTGGGCGAACTTCAACTCTCGGTCAAGCGTCACTTCAGCGTGAACAAGAGCGAGTTGGTGGGACTGGCTATAGAAGTCCTGGCCAGCCTGATCCACGAGGACGGCTCAACCCTGCTCGATGAGACGGTGACCGATCTGGAGGCGTTTAAAAGGCGAGTTCGTGATTTTATAAAATCATGAAATCATAAAATCAAAAAAAACAGGAAGGTCTGCTGTTGATGACTGTCTACGCCATCGTGAATCAGAAAGGTGGGGTGGGCAAGACCACTACCGCCGTCAATCTAGGAGCTGCTTTGAGAGAGGCCGGCCAACAGGTGCTGGTGGTGGACCTGGATCCTCAGGGGAACGCTACCCTGCATTGTGGCCTCAATCCCGACCGACAGAGCAAGACGGTCTGGTCTGCTCTCTCCGCCTCTCTGCGGATGAACGGAGTGGGGATGGCAGGTGGGGAGGGCGCCGAGCTCGTCTTTGGTGTGGAGTTGGAGCCAAGCGGTGAAAGCAGACCTTCTCTGGAAGAGTGTATCATCTCCGCGGGAGAGGATGGCTTCGATCTGGTGCCCGCCAATCTGGAGCTCAGCCAAGCCGACGCAGACTTGATGTCGGCCATCAACCGCGAGCGGCGCCTGCATCGCTTGTTGGAGCCTATCAGAGACCGCTACGATTTTATTTTGATAGACTGCCCGCCCTATCTGGGGCTTTTGACTATCAACGCCCTGGCTACGGCCGACTATGCCATTGTCCCCCTCCAGGCGGCCTATCTGGCCATGAAGGGAGTCAATACCCTCTTTCGCACCATCGCCCTGGTGCAGCGCGACCTGAACTATGGGCTGCGGGTCCGGGGGGTGCTTCTAACCATGGTTGACCGCCGCACCGTGCACAGCCAACAGGTAGCGAGCGTGGCACGGAGTACCATCAGCCGCAAAATCCCCGTCTTCGAGACCGAGATTCCGCAGAACGTTGACCTGGCCGACGCCGCCGCGGCCGGCAAGAGCGTGCTCCTCTACGCTCCTCACAGCCGCGGCGCCCTTGCTTATCGGAAACTGGCTGAGGAGTTGATCAATGCCTAAGAAGCCCACCATCACCAGCGAAATCCTCGAGGAGAGCGAGGCCCTGGAGAGGTTGATAGGGACCCGCGAGAGAGCCACTCTGCATGATGTCCTGATTGAGGACATTGATCCCAATCCTTTTAACCCCCGCCAGGACTTTGCAGTGGACGACTTGGTGGCTTCAATGAAGGAGCATGGGTTCATCGGCGCCCTCGATGGCCGGCTGGTGGGGGGGCGGGTGCAGTTGGGCTATGGCTCCCGCCGTCTGTTGGCGGCCAAAAAGGCCGGGATAGAACGCTTGCCCGTCTACCTGCACGATGACTGGGATGACCAGCAGATGCTGGTCATCGCTCTGGTGGAGAACGTGCAGCGCGAGGACCTGACGCCCCTTCAGGAGGCGACCAGCGTCGGCCAGATGCACCAGAACCTGGGCTGGAGTGTCCGCGAAATCGCCAAACGGACGGGCAAACCCAAGAGCTGGGTGCAGGATGCCCTGGCTCTTTTCAAGGCCCCGGAAGACGTGAAGGCTATGGTCAAAGAGCGTCCCGATTCTATCCGTCAGGCTCGCTTCATCGCCCGGCTGCCTGAGGAGAGAGACAGGAAGCAGTTGGTGGAGAAGGTGCTGGCCAGGGAGTTGACCACCGCTCAGGTGGTAGAGGTTGTGCAGGCTGTTGAGAAGGGGCAGAACGTCGAAGAGGCCGTCGCTTCTCTGCTGTCGCCGCCTGTGGTGAGCCCGGCGGCCCCCCCTTCGACTTTCGAGGCAGGCGCAGTCGAGCCGCCCGTTGCTGCTCTCGCCGAGGCTGAGAGGGAAGGGCCGCCTGCCGTGGCCCGACGGGCCGCTGTCCCGGCCGAGGAGAAGCTTCTGGACCCGCGTCCTATCCTGCGGGCGGTGCGGGATCAACTGCGGCAGATAGATGCGGAGCATTTGGGCACCCTCGAGCCCCGGCGGGGGTGGGGTATCAGGAAGCTTCTGGAAGAGATCATCGCCGAGGCCACGGCCCTGCGAGATCGGCTGCCGAGGCCCGATTGAGGGAGCCTCGTTAGTACGATTGGTGAGTGATAATGTCTGTCATTTTTGAGCTCATCGCTCAATTGAGCCGTCCCCCTGGAGGGCTGGTTTACCACCTGATCACCCTCTTCGCCATCGAGGCCAGCCTGGGGATGGCTTTGGGTCAGTGGCGGCGTGTCCCCCATCAGAGACTGAGCCGCCTCATCGTCGCCTTCGGGGGGCTGCTTCTGGCCAGGGGAGTGTTGGTGGCACTGGCTCTGCTGGCTCAGATGGGGTTTCTCACCTTCTTTGCTCTGGCGCCTCCCCTGGAGCGCTTCTTTGACACCGTCGCCGTAGTCCTCCTTTGTTGGGCTTTCGTTTTGCCCACCCTCCATCTGGATGCCAGGGTTGCCCCCATCTTCCTCCTCGTCAACCTCTCTGCAACCACAGCCATGAGCCTTGTTTTTACCCCTTTGTGGTGGGTAGCTTTCAGCCTCGATCCCACGCTCGATTACAGCCGTCACCGGCAGGTGATATTGTGGGAATGTTGGCAGGTTCTCCTTCTGGGTTTGGCCTGTTCGGTGCTGGTACGGCGCAAAGGCGAGAATCAGGGTATACTGCTTGGCGCTTTTGCTTGTCTGTTGGCCGGCCATCTCTTGCAGTTGTTCTTCCCCCTGGCTTTTCCCCACATCGCCGCTTGGGAGCGCCTGGCCACTTTGATGGCTTATCCGCTCCTCACGGTAGTTGTCTACCGTTGTATTCAGGCCGAGTTGGAGGCCAATAGAGAGGAGCTGCGCTCTGAGCTAAGCTCTTATGTGCAAGACTTGATGACCATCAGCAAAGAGACGCTGCGTCAAAGGCAGGAGTTTGGCACTCTTCTGGAGACCGGCCGGATGGTCAACGCTTCTCTCGATCTGGCCGAGGTGCTGCAGCGTGTCGTTGACAGCATTGCCTTGGGGGCTAACGCTGATTACGGGGTCATTGCCCTGTTGGAACCATCCTCGGATGACCAGATGCGTGTCCTCGCCGGCTACGATCCTCTGGGGCGCCCCGACTGGCTGGCCAGCAATATCCGTTTCTCCCTGAGCCGTCATCCTCTCATCGAGCACGCTATCCGCCGCCGGCGGCAGTTTATCTTTCATGAGATGGAGCAGAGTTCGCAGTTGCTGGCCCTGCACGCCTTGCTGGGCAGCGTGGAGATGGGGCCCCTCATCATCCAACCCCTGGTGCACAAGGGCGAAAGCCTGGGGGTCATCATCCTCAGCAACTCTCGCACCAAGCGACGCTTCACCTCAGAGGATGGGCGCCTTTGCGAGGCTCTGGCTTCTCAGGTGACGGCCGCCATCGCCAATGCCCGCCTCTACCAGCACGTGAGCGAGTTATTGCGCATCCGCCAGGAGGAGGCCGGTCAGCGACAGGCTATCCTGGAGTCTATCGCCGATGGGGTGGTGGTAGCCGACGCCCATGGGCGGATTATCATGGCCAATGCCGCTGCCGAACGCATTTTTGAGACCCCACGGGCTGAGCTCATCGGACGTGGCTTCAGCCAGGTCTACAAGGGCCTGTTTCAAAAGGAGGAGCCTCTGCCGGAGGCGGTGCCATCCACCGGGACCGAATTTCTGCAATCTACCTTTGAGGTGGGAGGAAAGACGATTCGGGCCAGTCTCGCTCCCGTCTATTTGCCTGAGGGTGACTCTTCGGCAGCTTTTCGGCAGGGCTCGGGACGGGCGTTGCTGGGTGTTGTGGCTGTCTTCCGTGACATCACCAAAGAGGCTGCCGCCGAACGGGCCAAGAGCAGGTTTATCACCGCTGTTTCCCACGAGCTGCGTACCCCGATGACCTCTGTCAAAGGCTATGTGGATTTGCTGATCGGAGGCATGGCCGGCGAAATCAACGCCACCCAGAAGAGGTTCTTGAGCACCATCAAAATCAACGCCGAGCGCATGATCAATATTATCAACAACATGATCTACATCTCGGATTTGGATGGGGAGCCCCTTCAGCTCAATGTGAAGCCCACCAGCATAGCCGAGCAGATCAACGAGGCGGTGGCTGCGATTCAGGAGCAACTGGAGGTCAGAGACCTGGCTCTCTCGGTGGAGGTGGCTGACGACCTGCCTCCCGTCAGGGCCGATCCCACCCGCCTCCGACAGGTTCTGGACAACTTGCTCTCCAATGCCTGCAAGTTCACTTATCCCGGAGGACAGATCACCGTCAGAGCCCGGCTTCACGGGAGTCCGTCGGGTTTCTTGCTCGTTTCCATCGCTGATACCGGGGTGGGGATCGCTCCCGAGGAACAGGAGAAGATTTTCGAGCCCTTCTATTGCGCTGAGAACCCATTGGAGGCGGAGGCTGGCGGGGTGGGGGTGGGGTTGGCCGTTGCCCGGTCGTTAATCGAGGCCCACGGCGGGCAGATGTGGGTGGAAAGCGAGCCCGGTCAGGGCAGCACCTTTTATTTCACCTTGCCTCTCTCAGAGCAGAGCGGTCAGGTCAAAGACGGCCATCTCTACCTTCAAAAGGAGGCAGGCCTGGATTAGGGCCGGTATCTCGGCCTGATCTCGTCGGGAACGGGTGCAGATTGGAAATGAGGGCTTGAGGTGAAAGTGTACGATTGCCGCCAATGTCCGAAGAAGACAATGATCCGCTGCATAGACCATAGCCCCTGCCTGCCTGAGGAGAAGGCGGAGATCTGGAGGGCTTTTGCCGCCGGCCAGGACACGGAGGCCATCAGGCAGTTTCTGCAAGAACGTTGCATTCTCAGACAGGAGGACGAAGAGAGAGCCCTTCGCGAGAGGCTGCGTTCCGAGTTCGTCGAAGATCTGGGCTCTGATCTCCTCGAAGAGCTCAGCTCCGAGTTCGCCGGAGAACCGGGCCCTCCAGCACAGGAGGCGATTAGCGAGGATGCAAGTGCAGTGGAGGGTCCGCCAGGGCCCCGGCGACCGGCTCCCCGCCACGTTACCCGGCCGCTCACCATCGGTCAGGCGGATGTGATGCCCAGGCGGCCAACCGCGACGGCTCCTCTTCAGGAACTGCCGGAGGTGGAGGAACAGCCAGAGCCTGCGGAGGCTCTCCCCTGCTCGTTGGTCGTGGTCTCCACCGGACACCGTATCTCTTTGCCGGTTGAGGGGGAACTGGTCCTGGGGCGGATTGACCTCGACCTGGGCTTTACGCCAGATGTAGATTTGACGTCCGACATCCAGGGGGTGCAAAGCATCTCTCGTCGCCACGCCAAGATCGCTGCCTTTCGGGGGCGGCATTTGATTGAGGACCTGGGCAGCACTAACGGCACGGCAGTCAATGGCCGTCCTCTCAACCCAGGGCAGAGGGTGCCTTTGCAGCCCGGTGATCACATCACTCTTGGCCTCTGCGAACTGGCCTACAGCCAGACCCCTCGTTGGGTTGGCATTTACAGAGGACGCTCCTACCGTGCTTTTTTCCTGGTCACCTTTAGTGGCAACCGCTACTATCTCCCTCCCAAGCCCGAGATCATCCTGGGCCGTTCAGACCCCGAAGAGGGCGTGACTGTGGATATAGACCTGAGCAAGGAGGACCGCTTGGTCATGAGGACTTCTAGGCGCCATGCCCGGGTGATCGAGGAAGGCGGTTTGCATTTAGTGGAAGACCTGGGCAGCACTCATGGGAGCAGATTGAACGGGGCGTTTCTGGAGGTAGGGAAGCTGGTTCCTTTGCACCCTGGTGACCATCTCTGTCTGGGCAGTTGCATTTTGTACTATGACTTTGAGACTCAGGTGGAGCAAAAGGAGGTGACAGTTTGAAAGTGGGCAGCATGGATTTCTCCAAGATGGGAGAGAAAGAGCTGCGAGAATATCTGGATTTCCTGCTGAGGCAATATCGGCTGGCCGATGCCTTCTGGTTTCTGGCCGTGGAAGAGACTTTTGGCTCCGAGGCTGCGGTCAGGCTAAACGAGGATGTGTGGATCAAGATTGGCCCCCTGGCCGCCAGGGAGATAAAGAGGCGGTTTGCCATAGAGGGGGAGGGGGTGCCCGCTGTCGTGGAGGCCCTGTCGTATTTTCCCTGGACTACGATCATAGGCTACGAAATCGAACAGACCGGGGACAGGGCTGTGCTCCGCGTGCCCCATTGCCCTCCTCAGGAGGCAAGGGTGAAACATGGTCTGGGCGAGTTCCCTTGCAAAGCCATGCATTGGGGGGAGTTCGCCGGCTTTGCCCGAGAGATTGACGAGCGCGTTGAAGTGCAGTGCGTGATGGCTCCTCCTGACCCCCACCCTGACGACCTCTGGTGTCAGTGGGAGTTCAGGCTCAGGGAGGTGGGTGATAGCTAGGGCCTATCCGGTAACCTGCACCACGTATTCCCGCAGTAGCGGCTGGCGCTGGCGAGCCCGCTTGGCAGCGGCGACAAATTCTCTGAGAGTCTCAATCAATTGGTCGGTCGTCTCAGGGGTGAACGATACTTCACCACACTTTGGGCAAACCCAGGCGGGTACATCGGGGATTGTGACCCCAATGCCATCGTCGTTATACTTGAAAGTCGTTGTGCCCCATTCCATCACCTCACCGCACTCGGAGCAATGGGGGGCAGTCCTCTGCTCACTCATTTTCCCTTTCTTCGCCGGAAGGGGGGGCGTTCCCAAATGGTCTCGTCGGGAATGTATGCCGTCACAAACTCGATATAGACAGGGTCGCTGTATTGACAAACTATGTGTAGATAGACCACCGTCTTTGTGGTCAAGGTGGTCGAGCCACAGATAAGAACCCGTTGCCGGTCAGGGTAGCTTTCAATGACCTGGCCTGACAGAACGGCATCCACCATATCTTGCTGAAGGAAGCCTTCTTTGACTGCGTGCAAAATGGCGTCACGTTTGACCAGATACGCACCAGCTCGTACCCGGCGCCGAATCTCAGCGATATCCACGTTGTGACTTTCCCCCAATGAAAGTATACCATACTCCTGTGCCCAAATCAAATGGCAGAGGTCAAAAGTCGTTCTGTTGAAAGTTGCAACGAAGGTCATCCTGTGCTATCATGCTGACCGGGGCTGCTTGCTATATCTCTGCAATGGAGGTTCGGACTGTGGCTGAAACCCTGCCCGTGGGCAAATTGGACATGGACTTCTTGGCGGCTCTGTTGGAGCAGTACGCCCGCACCGACGACAAGCGGGTGGTGGTCGGCCCCAGGGTGGGCGAGGACGCCCTGGTCATTGATTTTGGGGACCGTTTCCTGGTGGCCAAAACCGACCCCATCACCTTCGCCACCGATGAGATCGGCTGGTACGCCGTCAACGTGAACGCCAACGACATCGCCACCACCGGCGCCACCGCCCGCTGGTTTCTGGCCACCCTCCTGCTGCCGGAGGGCCAGACCACAGGACAACTGGTGGAGACCATTTTCGCTCAAATGTCTCAGGCCTGCCGTTCTCTGGGCATTGCCCTGTGCGGGGGCCACACCGAGATCACCTACGGCCTGGATCGGCCCATCGTCGTCGGCGTGATGCTGGGTGAGGTGGAGCGGGAGGCGCTGGTCACCACCGATGGGATGCGAGTGGGCGATGACCTCATCCTCACCAAAGGGATCGCCATCGAGGGCACAGCCATCATCGCCCGGGAAAAGGCGGACGCCCTGGCGGAAAAATTCCCGCCCGAGTTCATCGCCCGCTGCCAGGGCTTTCTCCACGACCCTGGCATCAGCGTGGTGGCCGAGGCCCGTCTGGCCACTGCCCAGGCTCGCATCCACGCCATGCACGACCCCACCGAGGGAGGAGTGGCCACCGGTCTGCGGGAGCTGGCCCTGGCCTCTGACCTGGGCTTGATCGTGGACGAGGCCCGGCTGCACATCCTGCCCGAGACGGCCCTCCTCTGTGCCGAATTCGGCCTCGACCCACTGGGCCTCATCGCCTCCGGCTCTCTGCTCATGGCCTTGGCTGCGGAGGACTCGCCGCGTGTTGTCGAAGCTCTGCGGCAGGCGGGCATCGCTGCCTCGGTCATCGGCCGGGTGGTGGACCGCGCCGAGGGGTTGCAATTGATCCGAAACGGCAAGCCTGAACCGCTGCCCATCTTTGAACGCGACGAGATCGCCCGTTTGTTTGAGGAGTGATTAGCGCCGCCAGGCTTGGGGTGCAGGGGGTGCCCCTCTTCTCCAAATCAATCTAGGCAAACCGCACCGCAGAGTGCCGCCAGACCGGCGGCGCTTTATTTTGGAAGAGGAATATTGGATGGTATATGTTGCCACCCAATTGGCCCTTGACAGACCCCTAAAGTCCCCGTATAATGATGTTGGAATAGTCCAATTTGGGATGTGGGCAAGTTTGTCAAGGGTGTGAGGTGCTCATGATGCTACGTCTGGACCGGGACAGCCGTACCCCTCTCTACCTTCAGATTCGCAACCAGTTGCGCGAGATGATCCTGGATGGCACTCTGAGCGAGGGCAGTCGCCTGCCGCCGGAACGGAAGATGGCCGCTGCCCTGGGTGTGAACCGCAGCACGGTAGTCAACGCCTACCGTGAGTTGGCCGCCGACGGCCTGGTGGAGGCCCGCGTGGGGCGGGGCACTACTGTCTGCCGCCCACCGCTACCCCCAACCCCCCAACCACCCAACCACCTAACCACCCAACCACCTAACCACCTAACCACCCAACCCCCTATCCCCCTAACCCCCCATCCTCTCGTCTGGAATGAGTACTTTGTGCCGCGACTCGAAGGAGGGCGAGACCCGTTGCTGCGCGAGTTGATGGCCCTCTTGGCTCGTGCGGATACCATCTCTTTCGCCGCCGGCATCCCTGCCCCTGAGCTTTATCCCCTGGACGACTTCCGGCAGGCTATGGCCCACGTCCTGAACACGGCCGGCCAGACCCTCCTCCAACCCTGTCCCGTCGAAGGCTACTATCCGCTGCGCCAGACCATCGCCCGACGCATGGCTGACCGGGGAGCCACCCTCAGAGCGGAAAATATCCTGATCGTCACCGGCTGTCAACAGGGCCTGGACCTGATCGCCCGGGCCTTTTTGAGGGCGGGTGATGAGGTAGTGGTGGAAGCGCCCAGTTATCTGGGAGCCCTGCAAATCTTCAGCGCGGCGGGAGCCAGGCTGCTGGGCGTGCCGTTGGACGAAGAAGGGATGCGAGTGGATGTCCTGGAAAACGTCCTTATTCGCTATCGGCCCAAATTGATCTATACCCTGCCCACCTTCCAGAATCCCTCGGGATGCACTATGGCTCCCAGGCGACGCCTGCGGCTGCTGGAGTTGGCCCGCCGCCATCGGGTGCCCATCGTCGAGGATGACCCCTACGGTGAGCTCTATTACACCGGCCAGGCTCCTTCCCCATTGCTGGCTCTGGATCAAGATGGGTGTGTCATCTACTTGAGCACCTTTTCCAAGATTATGTTCCCCGGCTTGCGGCTGGGCTGGGTGGCTGCTCCCCGACCGGTGATCGAACGGCTGAGCCAGATCAAACAGTTGGCCGACCTCCATTGCAGTACTTTGATCCAGGGAGCGGTCCACGAGTTCTGCCAGAGAGGGGCCTTGGACGAGCACCTGGGCCGCGTGCGGGGCCTCTATCGCCAGCGGCGGAATGCCATGCTGGCCGCGCTGGCCGAGCACGGTCCGGTCGGCCTGGAATGGGACGAGCCCCAGGGCGGCTTTAACCTCTGGTGTCGGCTACCGGCCGGGCTGAAGGCCCGCCAGTTGATGGTCGAAGCGGCCGCCAGGAGTGTGGCCTTGGTGCCGGGCGAGGTCTTTTACCCCGATGGCGGTGGACAGGAGGAAATACGTTTGACCTTCAGTTGTCCCCCCGTCGCTCTTATTGAGGAGGGGGTTCAGCGGCTGGGAGCGGCCATGACCGTGCTACTGAAGAAGCGAAAGAGTGCCGAAGAGCGGCGCAGCGTAGAGTTCGCGGCGCAGCCTATTGTATAGGGGGCTGAGGAGACCCATCAGCCCCTTCAAAAGAGCGATTACCAGGAGGTGCAAAATGACCCAAGGCAAAAGACCCAATGCTCAAACGATAGCAGTGACCGCCGTCATGATCGCCGTGGTGGCCGTGCTCACCTTTGCCGTTCAGATTCCGATCCCCGCCACCGGCGGTTACATCCACTTTGGCGACGTGGGGGTGTTCTTCACCGCCTTCGCTTTCGGCCCGATCATCGGCTTGTTCGGCGGCGGGGTGGGCTGCGCCATCGCCGACATCCTCAGCGGCTACGCCAGTTGGGCTCCGCTGACCCTGGTGGCCCACGGCCTTCAAGGCTGGATCGCCGGCTACTTTGGCAAGGGCAAGGGCCCGGTGGGGATGATCGTGGCCTGGGCCGTGGGGTCCATCGTCCTCATCGCCGGCTACTTCCTGGGCGAGTGGTTCATCTATGGGCTGGGCTATGCCAATGCCTTGGCTGAGGTAGGGCCCAATTTCGTCCAAGAGGTAGTCGGCGGCCTGGTGGGCATCCCTCTGGTGCTGGCCATCCGGCGGGCCTACCCACCTATCGAACGCATCAGCCTGGGCCGGGTCTGGGAAGAGGGTTAAGTTGCCCTCGGAGATCAGCATCCACGACCTCCATTTCTCCTATCCCTCCACGCCCTCTTCCCTTCCGCGTTTTCGCGTCCTCAAAGGGATTGATCTGGAGGTGGAGCGGGGTGAGTTCATCTCTATCATGGGGCCCACCGGGGTGGGCAAAACGACGCTGTGCCTGGCCCTGAACGGCATCGTGCCCCGGTCAACGGGAGGAACTATCAAAGGTGAGGTGGTGGTGGCCGGCCTCGACACCAGGCAGCATCCGGTGCCTGAGCTGGCTTCCTGGGTGGGGATCGTCTTTCAGGACCCTGAGAGCCAGTTTTTCAACATGACCGTCGAGGACGAGGTGGCCTTCGGCCCCGAGAGTCTGGGGCTCGATCCGCGTGAGATCCGGGAGCGGGTTGATTGGGCACTGACGATGGTGGGGATGAGCCAGCATCGGCACCGGTCGCCCTTCCAGCTATCGGGGGGGGAAAAGCAGCGGGTGGCCATCGCTTCCATCCTGGCCATGACCCCGCGCATCCTCGTCCTCGATGAACCAACCTCGGGGCTGGATCCCATAGGGAAGGCCGAGGTCTTCCGCGTGGTCAGGGAGCTGAAGCAGCGGGAACAGATGACCATCGTCATGGTTGAGCAGGAGAGCGAGAAAATCGCCGAATTCTCCGACCGGGTGGTAGTTCTCCACGATGGAAAAGTCGCTCTGGTGGATACCCCAGACAAGGTATTTGCCCAGGTTGAGCTGATGCACGAGATCGGACTGGCCGTGCCCCAGGTCAGCGAACTGGCCCACCTGTTCAACACCAGACGCAATACCCGCTATTCCTTCATATCTTTGGAGGGCGCTCATCAGGTTCTCACACGCTCCCGATCTGAAAACGCGCAACACGTAATATGCAACACGACCAATGAGTCCTCTTCGACAAGCTCAGGACACCACAGGCTCAAGACGGAGCCTTGCATTGTGACAGAGGACCTGTGGTACAGCTACAATGGCGAAGTGACTGCCTTGCGGGGCATTGACCTCGAGATCGAAGACGGTGATTACGTGGCTGTGATCGGCCAGAACGGTTCAGGCAAGACCACTCTGGTAAAACACTTCAACGGGCTGCTGAAGCCGACGCGAGGTCGGGTGCTGGTGAAACCCGCAACACGCAACCTGCAACCCGCAACCCTGAAGGATACGACTGACCTGACCGTGGGGCAACTGGCTCAGACGGTGGGCTACGTCTTTCAGAACCCCGACCATCAGATCTTCTGCGCCACCACCCGCGAGGAGCTCGCTTTCGGCCCGCGCAACTTGGGCCTGCCCGAGGCGGAGGTGAGGAGACGGGTCGAGGAGGCACTGGCCCGTTTCGACTTGGAGGAATACGCCGACATCCCCCCCGCTGTGTTGGGCTACGGTCTGCGCCGCAAAATTGGAGTGGCGGCCGTCTACTCGATGCGGCCTCGCATCTTCATTCTCGATGAGCCCACGGCCGGCCTGGACTGGCGGGGCACCATGGAGTTGATGGAACTGATTGGGGAAATGCACCGCGAGGGCCACACCATCATATTGATCACCCACGACATGAAGCTGGTCGCCGAGTTCTCGCAGAAATGCCTGGTCCTCCGGGAGGGCCGGGTCCTGGCCTACGACGATACACGGGCCGTTTTCAAACACTCCAAGGTTCTCAGGGAGACGCAGATCGAGCCGCCCCAGATCACCGCATTGGCCAAACAAATGGCTCCCTACGGGATGCCAGACGACGTCTTGAGCGTGGGGGAGTTCTATGCTGCATACTGTGGGAGGTTCTGGGATGAGCTTCAGCTTTGACCTCTACGTGCAGCGCCGGTCGTGGTTGCACGCCGTGGACCCGCGTGTAAAGTTGGCCTTCGTCTTCCTGGGCACTGTGCTCATGCTGACCTTCAAAAACCTGCTCATTATGCTCCTCTCCCTGGTGGTCACCCATCTGATTATCTTCTCTGCGGGTGTGCCCGACCACAAGGTCAAGTGGGTGTGGAAGGCGATGCTGCCCATCAATATCCTGATCCCGGTCCTGTGGGTGATTTTCTATCCAGAGGGGCCGACCGTCCTGTTCCAATTTTGGTTTGTAAAAGTCACTGCCCTCAGCGTGGTGCGAGGGGTATCCCTGGCCCTCCGTCTGGATGCCATTGCCTTCATCTGCTTTACCTGGCTGTTCACCACCGATCAGGCTTCCCTGGTGCGCAGCCTGGTCAAGTTGGGCTTGCCCTTCGAATGGGGGTTGGTGCTGGCCATCGGCCTCCGTTACATCCCTACCTTTTATGGACTGTACACTGTGGTCTCTGAGGCTCAGCAGGCCCGGGCCCTCGATCTCACCAAGGGCAACTTTTTCACCAGGGTCAGGTCCTACCTGCCGATTCTGGTGGCCATGATGATCAGCGCCCTGCGGACCAGCGAGAAGCTGGCCAGGGCCATGGAGTCACGCGCCCTGGGCTTGCCAGGGGTAAAGCGCACCTGCCGGCGCGACATCCGTTTTCGGCCCGCGGACTATGTCTACACAGCCCTTCTCATCGTCCTATTCTCCCTCCTCCTCACCCTCCGCTTCCGATTTGGCTTGGGGACCCATCCGTTATACCTCTTCTAGCGGAAAGACCTGCTCAAGGGCCAGGTGCTATTCGACGGCGAAGACCTCTTTGTGAATCTTTCCCTGGCGCGGGATATGGCTATCCTCTGATGACAAACGAGGCCCCATGAGGGATGGTAAACTCGAACTTCAAGGAGGGACAAGGATCACTTTCCCTACCCCGGCCTGGATAAAGTCCTCGCCGTACTCCTGGCGGAACATCCTGATAGCTTGCTCTCCTGTACAATGGCAGGGAGCCACTTTCCGCACCCCCAGCCGACGGAATTCGCTAATAATGCCTTCGATCTCCCTGCGGCTCTTCCCTCCCAGATGAAAGCCACCGAGGACAAGGTAGACCTCATCGCCTGACAGGGCCTTAGCCTGGCGGACGATCTCCACGACGCCCGGGTGGGCGCAGCCGGTGACGACCACCAAGCTCTCATCGGTTCTCACTGCCAGCGACTGTTCAATGATCCCTGTCCCCAGTTCCCCGGTGGTGTACACCTCTTTGCCAATCTCCCTGGGCTTAACCACCTCCACCAGTTGAGCCCTGGTTCGCACGGCCTCTTTGAATCTCGCCGGAAAGGACTGGGGGACAAAGACAGTGAGGCCATCGCCTGCCACTGGCAAAAGGCCCGACAGCCCGCCGGTGTGATCGCCGTGGATGTGGGAGAGGACTATGGTCTCTATCTCGCCGGGGTCAATGCCCAGCGCGGCCATGTTCGCCAGCAGCGTGGGGGAATCACCGCCGCTATCGAAAAGGATCGCTTGCCCTTGGTACTCGATCAGGCAGGAGAAGCCCCAGGCTGTCCTCAGGCGGGGATCGTAGGCGTTGTTGTCGTAGACAATGGTGATGGTCAGTGCTTTAGATTCCATGATCTCCTCCGGCGGGCTTGTTGGATAGGTAGGGGGCTGGGTGGTTGGGGGGCTAGGTGGTTGGGTGGTTGGGGGGCTAGGTGGTTGGGTGGCTGGGGGGCTAGGTGGTTGGGTGGCTGGGGTGACCGGTGGAACGGTCACGGGCGCCGTTGGTGAAGGGATAGGGGGCGGCACTGCCCCGCAACTTGCCAGGAGTAAGGCGAGAGAGGCCACGAATATGAGGTGGAAGATGATGAGAGATGAGGGGTATGCTTGTCGCATTGTCATCCTTTCTAGAAGCAACTCCTCTTCAGTGCTCTGCGTCCTGTTTTTCGCACCCACGGCCATCCTATCCGTTTCCAGAAGCGTTTTTGAGAGTTGGAGTCGAGCCTTTAGGGGGGTTTTTGGGTCGGAGAACCGGCTGAAGCCTCGATCTCCGGTGGGCTCGAATAGAAATTTCGAGGGTGCGAAATGTGGGCTGCGTCGAACCCCTCGCAAGGGTTTCACCCAGCGCACTCACCTGTCAGCGGGTGCCGGGCCGGTTCATAACTATCCCCTGCCACCGCTCTGCGCTCTGGCGCAGCTCGTCCAGGTCCCCGTAGGCTTCTAGGATAGGGTATCCGTCTGGCACCCTTTGCAGTGGGCTGAAATCAATGGTCCCCCGGCCGAGAGGGAGATGCTGATCGGCATGGCCGTCGTTGTCGTGCAGATGTAGCTCGCGCACGTACTTTGCCACAGCCTCCACTCCCCTGGCAAAATCGAAACCCATCTGGCAGGCCGAAACGTGGAGGTGCCCAACATCTAGCAGCAACCCAATACCCAACCCCTCCACGAACTCGGCGATTTCCTCTGGGCTGCGCATCATCGTCGTCGGCTCATAGGGCAGGTTCTCGACGATGAGCTCCACATCCCCCCGGGCATAGTCCAGAAAGAGACGGAAGCTTTCCTGCGCAGTGCGCAGAGCCACCGCGTAGGGGACGTCGGGTGTGCCAGGGTCTTTCCCCAGCGGACGGGTGGGATAGGCCGTGAAGCCGGGGTGCAGAGAGACGAGCGGCACCTCCCACCGGCGGGCCAAGTCAATCATCGCCAGGATCAACCGCCGCGTCTCGGCCAGGGTCTCCTCGTCCTGACTGGCCGGGTTGAGGATAAACCACTCTCGCAGGGGCGGGAAACAGCCGTGGAGGAGCAAATCCAGGTCATAGCGTTCGTGGAGCCGCTCCACAGTCTCCACGGCTCCCTCCTCGTAATGATGATTGGCTCCCAACTCGATCACCTCGAACTCGCGCAGAGCCAGGATGCTCTCTTCCATCCCTTTACCCAGGCAGGAGGTCGAGGCCCCAAGCCCGCGATAGCAGACCTTTTCCTCAGCGGTCACGGCGGCAGACTTCCCCTGTGGAGCAGGGTGGCGTGGCGCAGCGCTCCTCCCGCCCGCAGCAGGTCCCGCCCCCGGAAGGCTGTCCCCACCGGCTTATCACGTTAGGGACGGAAAACAGCTTCTCCAGCAAGGGGCTGCCGCATTGGGGGCAACTGGGCGCGCCGCTGCCTGAGCGGACCAGCACTTCCACCCGTTCTCCACAGTTCCCACACCGGTACTCGTAAATCGGCATTTTCACTCCTTTCGCTATTCGCTATTCGTCATTTGCTGCTGATACAGCCTCTGCCAGTCGTGCCGGTCTCCCCGCCGGTTCTCCGCATAATCAAGGATGGCTCGATGCAACACGGTCGCGGCCAGGTTGGAGCAGTGCAATTTCTCCAGAGGCAGCCCGCCTAGCTCCGCGGCGATGTCGTCGTCAGTGAGACGCCAGGCTTCCTGCAACGTCTTGCCCTTGGCGATCTCACTCAACGCGCTGCAAGTGGCAATGGCTGCTCCACAACCCTGCACCTGGTATTTGATATCAACGAGACGGCCTCCCCGCACCTTGATGTACATCACAAAGACGTCACCGCAGGACGCATCGCCGAGGCGGCCAATCCCATCGGCGTCCTCGATGACCCCCACATTGCGGGGGTTGAAGAAATGGTCAAGCACTTTCTCGTTGTATTCTATGGCCACTCCTTATGTAAACCTCCAGCGGTTATGATAAAAAGCGTTCACCTCCCCCGGCGGCGGTGCCGGCGGCGACGGCCTGTCTGGATGCC
>JAOZOT010000013.1:17466-26372 GCA_029933115.1 Anaerolineae bacterium
AAAGCGTTCACCTCCCCCGGCGGCGGTGCCGGCGGCGACGGCCTGTCTGGATGCCTTTTCCGCTGCTCAGGGAGGGCAGGTTGCTGACTGCGGCATCCTGAGCTTGTCGAATGGTTGGTGGCCGGGTCAGCCGACGCTCCAGGGCGTCAACCAGGTACATAGCCAGGCGCGGAGCCACCTCGCGCCCCAGGAAAGCCAGGGCCGCCCCCACGACCGGGACGACCTTGGTCCGACGTGGCTCAGCCAGGGCAACCTCGGGTGCAGGCTGCAACGTCTTTTGCTCCCGCCGGATTTGCAATCCGGCGTCGTAGGGCGAGATTGCTTTTTCTTCGGCCGGCTCGATAACCACCAGAATAGCCTCGTTGGGGCAGGCTTCAACGCAAGCTTCACACTCGTTGCATCTATTTTGATCAATGCTGGCCACGCCATCAGTCACCCGAATGGCTTCGACGGGGCAGACATTTTCACAGACGCCGCAGCCGGCGCATTTCTCGCTATCAACGTAAATCATCTCTTGTCACCTCCTTCCTGTCTGCTGTATTGAGGCCTCCGCCGTCGGGTCTCCCCTTCATCCAGGGAAACCACCTCCGGCCGGGTGGCCTTGTAGACGTTGAGGACACGCGCTTTGCTCAGGGCGAGCAGATCCACAAACGCGGCTTCAATTTCGTCCATCTCTGCCGGGCTCAGGGGCGGCACGGGGCTGGGGCGCAGTGGGGTGTTGAGCTGTACCTCGTCGGGAGAAAGGTCACGGGCAATTTCGGCCATCTCCCTGGCACAATCCCGATTGGCCTCCACGAACATCATCTGCAAGGCCAGCTTCCCCTGGAACTCTTCCCGGAAGCGGTGGATGCCCCACAGAACCTCTGCCAAAGTATAGTCCACAAAAGGACGGTTGATCTGCTGGTAGAGCGTCTCATCGGGGGCGTCCACCTTGGCCACCACGACGTCGAAGAGGGCCAGGTCCCGGCGCACATCGCCCCGTTTCATCAGCGAGCTATTGGTCAGGATAGCGACGGGCTGCGCAAACTGCTCCCGCACTACAGCCACCAGTTCCGCCAGGTTGGCTGCCAGGGTAGGCTCGGCCACGCCGGAGAAGGTCACATAATCAACAGGCACATCACCGACCTGCATCAACTCTCGGCGCAGCGCCGACGGTTGGACGAACTCCTGTCGCTCCGTCAGTGGGTGGCGGGTGGGCCCCAGTTGGCAATAGATGCAATTGAAAGAGCAAGTTTTCTCCTGGGTGGAGACCGGGTCCACTCCCAATGAGCGCCCCAGCCGCCACGAAGGTACCGGGCCGTAGACAATGCTCATAACTCTCCCTTTTGCCCACACCACTCGTGCTTTTTGTGTTTCAAAGATGTCCAGTAGTGTATCGGAGTTACCCCTCAAGTTTCTTGTTCGGGCACCAGCGTAATGGTGTGCTTCAAGAAGTCAATCTGCCCAATGTGAGCCTGCACTGTTTGTGGTTCCTCGAAGAAAGTGGTCAGCCGCACACCCTCTGCCGTCGTCTCCAGCAGAATAATGTCCTCCATGATCTTTTCTGATTGCTCCTGCCCATTGTGGGCCAGGTAGGCTGTTGCCTGACACATTTTCCTTCCTCCTCACTGTGATACACTCTCCACCAGAAGCCCCTTCAAACGGTCCAAGGAGATAGGGTGAAATTCCATCTCCAGTCCTGTCCAATCAAATATCTCCAGAATTTCCTCGGCGTGCTCGGTCATGTATTCCTCAGCCACACCCAGGCTGTCCAGCACAATGATCTTGTCGTAATACCCTGGAAAGTTGGCATTGGCGTCGGCCCGGTCCCAGCCAAAATAGCGTTGATAAATCGTCTTCCAACTTTTGAGCCAGCCCAGCGTAAACCAGAGCACTTTGTCCTCTCTCCCCCCGCTGATGCGCTGCCGGTCTTCAAAGCTGGCCAGGATGTCGTAGCCGTAATCGCCCTGCAAGCGGGCGATCCCTGGCCCCTGGGCCTGCAAGATCGTGTCCACGCGCTTGACCGGCTCGTCGGCGTTGACGTAGCACTTTTTACCATAGGCCACGATGATCTTGTTTCCGGGGCACGATTCTCGCAACCGCGCCAGCCGCTTGAGAAGCTGTCTCTCCAGTTCGGCTGGCTTGGCGTGTAACCCCGGCGGCGTGAACAAAATCCGGCGAGGGTTCAAGAACCCCGTCTCCATCAGGTGCTTCATTTCAGGGTACAGAATCCCGCACGACACGATACATCGGTCTCGAAACACAGTGTGCCTCCTTAAAACTATAGCGTTCGCCCCACTTCAAACCCCTCATTGACCGCGTCCAGCGCCTCGCGGGGCTCCACGCAGTCACCGATCAGGTGGACCTCGGCGCGCCCCTCCAGCGCGTCTGCCAGCGTGCGGTCGGCGCGCAGTCCCAGGGCGATGATCACTGTCTCCGCCGGGAAGCGCATCTCGGCTGCGCCTTCCTGGTGCGGATAGGGCCGGGCGACGACGGTGGTCTGCCCCTGAGCGTCGGTCTCGAAGCGTACCACCTCGACGCCGGTGCGCACCTCCACGCCCAGCTTCTCCAGTCGCTTGAGGAGCACCGCCTGCGCCAGCGGGTCCAATTTAGCGCCGACCTCCGGCTTGCGCTTGACTACAATGCAAGACACCCCCTGCCGGGCCAGATATTCGGCTGTCTCCAGCCCGGTCGTCCCGGCTCCCACAATAAAAGCGGACGGCGTGCTCACTTCAGCGCGGCCATCCAGCAGGTCATAAGCCGTCATCCAGCGCGTCTCTTCCAGGCCGGGGAAGGGGGGCACAATGGGTTGCGCGCCGGTAGCCACTACCACCACGTCCGGGGCTTCGGCAGCGACCAGGTCCGGGTTGACCGTGGTGCCGAGACGCACGTCCACCCCGGCCCGTTCCATCTGTATCTGCTGGTAGCGGATGATGTCGGCGAACTCCTCTTTGTGAGGCACCTGCGCTGCCTCGCGGAACCGCCCTCCCAAACGGTCGTCCCGTTCGTAGAGAGTAACGCGGTGGCCACGTTGGGCGGCAATGATAGCCGCCTCCATCCCGCCTGGCCCACCGCCGACCACCATCACCCGCCTGGGTTGCTCAGCCGGAGTGATCAACTCCTCTCCCTCGCGGCCACACAGCGGGTTGAACATGCACGAGGTACCTTTCCCCCGGCGCAACTCGGCCAGGCAGCCCTGGTGGCAGGCCGCGCACAGCAGGATCGCCTCCTCGTCGCCGGATTGGGCCTTGCGCGGCCAGTCGGGGTCGGCCAGGAGGGGGCGGCCCAGCCCGATCAGATCGGCCTGGCCCTCTGCCAGGGCCTCTCGCGCCACCTGCGGGGTGCGGATGCGCCCGGCCACGACCACCGGCAGGGAGACGGCAGCCCGGATGCGGGCGGCCATGGGCAGCAGGTTGGCCTTGGGCGTGCCGGTGGGATAAAGGCAGAAGGGAACGGATTCGCACATCGTGCCGGAGGTGACGCTGAGTGCTTGCACCCCCATCCCCTCCAGAGCCTGGGCGATGGCAACAGCGTCCTCAATGTCCAGCCCATCCTCGACGTAATCGGCAGCGTTCATGCGCACGACGATGGGAAAGTCAGCGCCCACCGCCTCCCGCACAGCGGCGATCACCTCCCGTCCGAAGCGCAGGCGGTTCTCCAACGGCCCGCCGTACTCGTCGTCCCGGTGGTTGCTATGGGGCGAGAGGAACTGGTGGATGAGATAGCCGTGGCTGAAAGGGATTTCCAGGGCATCGAAGCCGGCCTCTTTGACCCGCCGGGCGGCTGCGGCAAAGGCCCCCACGTAAGCGGGGACCTCCTGGCGGGAAAGCGGGCGCGGGGTGACGCCATTGGCCGGGCAGAGCACGTCCGAGGCAGAGACCCGCTCTTCCTCTGGCACCAGCTTGGGGTTGGCCGCCCGGCCGGCGTGGTTGATGTGAGCCATAATGCGTCCTCCGGCCGCGTGGACGGCCTCCACCAGCCGGCGCAACCCGTCAGTCAGCCGGTCGTCGTGGATGCCCAACTGGGTGGGGAGCTCCCGCCCGTTGCGACGGATGTACAGCGGTTCGGTGGTGATGAGCCCCACACCGCCCTCGGCCCGGCGGACGTAGAAAGCAATGTGGCGTCCGGTCACATCGCCCTCCTTGGTCCCGTATCCCAGCTTGACGGTGGTCATGATCAGGCGGTTGGGCAACGTCAGGCTGCCTAGTTGCAGCGGTTGAGACAAATCTTCGTTATGCATTTGGTTTTCTCCTCAACGGATTCCTGGCCAGGAGAGCACCCTTCATGGGTTAGCCACGCCCCTGGGGATGTACGATTCTCTCCTATCCGAATATCTCTGGCCGGCTACTTCTTCTTCCAGAGGGAGGGCCTGACCAGCCTCGCCGGCTCGCACGATGGCCAGTTTTACCATAATCGGCCCGATGATCTGCACTACGAAGGTCGTGGCTGTGATCACGCTGATCACTGTGTGACCCAATTGCACGCCGACTTCACCGTAAGCGTCAAAGCGGTTGGCGATGGAGAGGGCCAATCCAATGGCCACGCCGGCCTGGGAGAGCAGGCCAAAGCCCAGGTTGTTCCGCACCTGGGGCAGCGCCTTGCCCAGCCAGCCCCCCAACCAGGCCCCT
The DNA here is from genome assembly GCA_029933115.1 of Anaerolineae bacterium. GTDB lineage: Bacteria > Chloroflexota > Anaerolineae > E26-bin7 > E26-bin7 > E26-bin7. The sequence goes on from JAOZOT010000013.1 coordinate 22,074, forward strand.
CCGAACTTGCCCGTAGCGCGCAGTAAAATATAAGCCAGGCCCAGCAGTCCCATCTGCGGCAGCATCGAGACCTGCAAGCGTGCTCCCACCAGGACGAAAAACAGGATGTAGGCCAGCGGCCCTACCCGTTCTATCGTGCAGTGGGCGTACTGGCTGTTATCGCTCTTGACATTAGCCACCACAACGCCCATCGTCATCGAAGCCAGGATAAGCGAGATCCCCAGCGAACTGGAGAGCCCGGCCACAAAGAGCACTGTACCTACGATGTAGGCGCACACTGCGTGGCGCTCCTTCAGGTGGTCCAGCAACCACTGGAACGGCACCCCGATCCCGATCCCCAGGAGCAGTGCCCCGCCAATCTCTTGTATGGGAAGCGTCACCATCTGAGTCAGCGACAGCCCACCACTGTGAGCTAACAGTGATTCGGCGATAGCGGCGGCAAAGCTGAACAGAAGCAGCGATAAAGCGTCATCCAGTCCAACTACTGCTAGCAGTGTCGTGGTCAGCGGGCCTTTGGCGCGGTACTCAGCCAGCACATCCACTGTGGCAGCAGGGGCTGTGGCGGCCGCTAGTGCCCCGAAGATGAACGCTGTGTGAATGGAGCGGGTGAGCAAGTAGACCCCTGCTGTCACCAGCAACAAGGCCCCTAGCGCCTCACCGATCAGAATGGCCACGATGCTTCGCCCCAGGCGGCGCAAGTCGCCGAAGCGCAGATGCGAGCCCATGTCGAAGCCGATCAACCCCAGGGCAATCTCGCTGATGAATCCCAGTTCGTGCACCAGCGGCAACGGCACCAGGTTCAAAAACGACGAGCCCAGCAGCACTCCTACCAAGATGAACCCTACTACCTGAGGAATGCCGATTCGTTGCACCATTTTACTGCCCAGGTAAGCCAGGATGATGATCAGGCCGATGATGGACAAGATGTCGAGTTCAAATTGTAAGGGGGCCATGATTGCACTCCTGTATCTGTTCACCATCCGGTGGAGTGTCCGTATCGCGCGCCACCCGCCGAGTGGAAGAAAGGACACGTGCCGCCGGTGATCAAGTTCATCAGCAGGTCGTAATAGCGGGCCTCCAGCCCCGTGACTTCCACTTTGGAGATAGGTTGATCGGTCATCTCCTCTTCCCTAACAATATGAGGGAGCTCAGAATTTCAATTGTCCCGACCCGCTCGGCTTGGATTGCCAAATCCAAGCCTATTGCCCCGAAATTCGCTGGATTTGGCAATCCGGCGAGAGCAGCGTGGGATAATTATTTTTCTGGAAGCGCCTGATCAGATGAGATCGCATCCCGCCTTAAGCGTCAAATGGAACACACACCTGACCCGGGAGCCATCTTCAACTGAATGACTGAACACCTCTGTCACCCAGCCACGTTCCCGGAGCAGTTCCGTGAGCAGTTGCACCAACGGGCAGGGGCAAGTCCCCCCGTCGCCGGTAACCAACTCGGCGACGGGGGCAAAGGCACAGCTTTGGAACTCACAGTGCAACTGATCGCCCTCTCTTCGATAACCGCAACCGGCGACCAGCTTCTTGCGCCGTATGAAATCGCCAAAGCCGCCTATAACCTCCATCAGGCCGGCTTCAGGCTTGATCACGGGCCGGCCAAGCTGGCTCAGCAACTGCCGGGCCTCTCTCTCCAGACTCCAATCAAAGGCCACATCGCCGATAATTTTTGCAGACGTTACCTCGACTTCATCTCGTACAGTTGTCAACGATTTGGGCTCCTTGCATTACAACGCCAGATGGACTTTGATGCCCTCCCACACCTGTCGCAGCGCCTCTGCCACCGGCCCATCAGTGTAGGCTGTCACCGGCCGGCCCTGCACCATAGCCTCGGTGACCACGGTGTCGAAAGGGATGCGCCCCACCACTTCGATGCCCCGGTCGGCGCAGAAAGCCTCGATCTCTGCTGCCCGCTCTGGGTTGACGTCAACCTTGTTGATGCAGACCAGGGCCGGCACGCCAAAGTGGTCGGTGGTGGCCAGGATGCGCTCCAGGTCATGGACGCCGGAGACGGTGGGCTCTACCACCAGCAGGGCCAGGTCGGCCCCCGCGCTGGCCGAGATGACCGGGCAACCGATGCCCGGCGGGCCATCCACGATGAGTAGCTCGCGGCCTTCATCCAATGCTCGCAGTCGCCCCTGCTGTTTGACCAAGGTCACCAGCTTGCCGGAGTTCTCCTGCGCAGCGAAGAGATGGGCATGAAAGAGGGGACCGAAGCGGGTGTCGGAGCGAAACCAGCGCCCGGCCGTCTGCTCCTCCATGCGGATGGCCTCCACAGGACATTGGTAGAAGCAAGAGGCACAGCCTTCGCAGGCGATGGGGTCTATGGCGTAGGCCCTCACCCCCTCCCCCCTGCGGGGGGGTAGAGGTGAGGGGGCTACCACCGCCTCAAAACGGCAGACCTCGGCACAGATACCGCAGGCAGTGCAGAGTTCGGGGTCAATTATAGCCACCTGCCCACCGGTAAAGTCGTGCTCCTCCTGTTTCGTGGGATCGAGCACCAGCTCCAGGTTGGCCGCGTCCACATCGGCATCGGCCAGGACGATGGGCAGTTCCTGGGAGGCCAGGTGGGCCAGCGCCGCCGCAACGGTCGTCTTGCCGGTGCCTCCCTTGCCGCTGAGGATAACCAGTTGCTTCATCGTTATTTGGTCTCCTCTGCCGCTTCAACTCCTATCCCCATCTCAGCCAGGGCGTCGAGCATCCGCTGGCGGGTGAGAGCCGGCGTCTTCGTTTTCGCCGCCTTGATCAAGTCCTCCTCTTGAACCACTTCCGAACCCCTTTCCCGAGCAAACGTTTCACCGGCCTCAATAAGGGTCCTGAGTGCTCGCTGGCGCACAAAGGGAGGCATAGGCGAGATGGCATCCTTCAATCGTTGCCAGAGGTCTTCATCCCAGGGCATGTTTTTCATCGCTTCAGCTCCTCCTCACTGAACCAGCAGGCATCGTCCTCAGCAGTGAGAGAGCCTGTCTTGGCATAGACTCTACAGCGAGCCCCACCGCAGATGTAGCGGTAGTCACAACGCCCGCACTTCCCTTCCAGTCTATCCCGGTCTCGCAGAATTTGAAAGACTTCCGATTTCTGCCAGATGTCCACAAAGCTCTGCTCGCGGACATCCCCGGCCTTTTCCTGAAGTACCATGCACGGATAGACCGTTCCCTCGTACAGAACGCAGCAATAGCGCGTTCCAGCAGCACAGCAACTGCGGACGAACTTGGTCAGCACCTCATCTTCGGGCACGGTCTTCTCCACTTCCACCCAGAACTGGGGGAGAGCGACGCAGCGGTAGACCATCTCGTCCTCGGCCCGCTGGCGAGCGATGTATTCCCGTACAAAGGCGCGCCTTTCCTCGACTGTCATTTCAAATTCGGGATACTCCTCGCCTCGTCCCACAGGGACGTAGTCGAAGACCTCCACGGCCGTGGCTCCCCACTCCTTCGCTTTATCGGCGATGGCTCCCCACTGCTCCCAACGTCCATGGCGCAAAGTGGGCGCGATCTGAAAGGGAATGCCTGCCTGACGGACGTTCTCAATACCCCGGAGCGTCTGCTCCCACACCCCCTCTACACCCCGGAAGGCATCATGCGTTTCTTCATCGGCTCCGTCCAGGCTGATGGCCAGGGCCTGGATACCGGCCTCGACCAGCTTTGCCGCTACCTCAGCGGTGATGAGAGTACCGTTTGTCCCCATCACGGTGGTCAGACCTACGCTCTGCGAATGACGCACAAGGTCAAAAATGTCAGGACGCATCAACGGTTCGCCTCCGTCCAGTATGATAAGATGTGCTCCAGCTTCAGCGATTTGGCCGATCAGCCGCTTGGCTTCGGCGGTGTTCAGCTCCCTGGGATGAGGCGAGTCTACCGATTGACTGTAACAGTGCTTGCACTTTAGGTTACATTCTCTGGTCACAGCGAAACTGACCAATGTTGGCGCTGCGGCTTTCATGCTTTTTACTCCTCCTCAATGTTCTTGCTGATATGGTCTGCGACTCGGCGGTACAGTTGCATGAATTTGCCTCGGTACTCCGGCAACGCCTCCACCAGCGGTATCCCCTCCGAGTACGCCTCGGCGATGCGCCGGTCCAGAGGGATGCGCATCAAGATGGGGATGTCCTCGGCGGCGCAATAGTCCTCCACGCCTCGGTCGCCCACCCCATCCCGGTTGATCACCACACCCACAGGCAGCCCCAGCTCGTCGCGGGCCACCTCCACCGCCAGCCTCAGATCGTGTAGGCCAAAAGGGGTCGGCTCGGTGACCATCAACACAAAGTCGGCCCCGCGCATCGTCTCCACCA
>JAOZOT010000638.1 GCA_029933115.1 Anaerolineae bacterium
ATCACGTCGCCCAGCCACTATGCCTGGCTCGACCCCAACATGCAGACTATCACGACCAACGTGAGCGATAACGAAAGTGGCGTCCGCCACGTCACCTTCTACTGGCACGATGCAGACTGGGAGAACTCGGATTGGATTGTGCTGGAAGATGACTGGGACCCCAGAGACGGTTGGACCTACGATTGGGATACCAGCGGCATACCTGAACAGCAGGGCGGTGCTGTCTACATCTATGCCTACGACTGGGCCGGCAATTACGCCGGTTGGGGTTCTTACGAGGTTGGCATGGACCGCACCGCGCCCACTGCTTCTGCCGATGTAAGCTCGATGTACGGTGACGCGCCCTTCCTAGACTTCTGGGTATGGTGGTGGGGCTCTGACAACCTCTCCGATATTGCCGGTTACGATGTCCAGTACCGGGATGGGTCAGGAGGTGTTTGGATTGACCTGCTGACGGACACGACCGACACCTACTATCGCTTCGTCGGCCAGGATGGGCACACCTACTACTTCCGTGCCCGCGCCCGGGACAACGCCGGCAACATCGGGACCTACGCCGGCGGCGACGGAGATGTGCAATACACGGTGCAAACCTGTGCCACCTCGGCCGATACCCATGAGCCCGATAACAGCTACACCGCCGCCAAAACCATTGCCACAGACGGGTCCTGGCAATCCCACAACTTCCATGCCGCCGGCGACCAGGACTGGGTAGAGTTCACGGCCATGGCCGGCATCACCTATACTCTGGTGACCACCAACACGGGCGGTCATGCCGACACAGTGCTCTATCTCTACAAGAGCGACGGCACTACACTGATTGACTCCAACGATGACGACCCCGACAACTGGCCGGCCTCCCGCCTGGAGTGGGGCGCTACTCGTGATGGCACTTACTACGTCAAGGTCGAGCATTGGGACCCTTACGCTTACGGCTGCACGACGGACTATAGCCTGTCTATTACAGAAACGGGGTACTTTGAGCCACCCGCCAACAATGTGTTCCTGCCAATCATCTTGAGTACACAATAGTTTCCCGCCTTGGCGTCGTTACGAAAGGAGAGTGACTTGATTCATTGAGCGTTATAGGCCTAACCTTACCAGCGGTGATATGGATAAATTGGTTAACTGCAGACTCATCATGCATAGAAGGAGAAAGACAGTGAGCGAAAAGTTGCATCTGTCAAAAAGGCTTCACGTCCAAGGGCACAGGTTCCTGGGGTTGCTGGCCATCGCTGCTCTTTTGCTGCTGGCTGGCTGTGGCACTATAGATACCGAGGTAACTTTCTATCAGGGAGAACGTTGGCAGTCTATCGTGGAACTCTACCTCTTACCGGCTACAGTCTCCATGGTAGGCGAAGCCGGCCTGGAAGTAGAGATGGAAAGTCGCATGTCTGAACTGGACGCGGAGGAAATAGAGTTCTCTTGGGAAAAGGAGCAACATGAAGATGGCGGAGTTACTTTACACTTCACAATGAAGGGTGAAGGTTGGGATAAACTAAACGACAGTGTATTTGATGGACAGGCAACCATCACTAGAGATAAAGATCAGGTACATCTCAGCTACTATCCAATGGCTAATATTGGATTCATGCGAACCACCCTACGCTTGCGGGGGGGCAAAATCATCTCCAGTAATGCTGACAGGGTAGAAGGCGACACCGCCATCTGGATTGATCCCAGTCGGGTCGAAGTAGTTTTGACCGAGAAGTCGAGCTTTGGCTTAGGTAACATACTGCTGATAGCAGCAGGAGGAGGCTTCTGCTTGGTACTGGTCATTGTGTCGGGCGGCTTGGCTCTCTTCCTTCTTTTTTGGAAAAAGAAGCGCATATCATCCGTTCCCACGGGATAGCGGTCTTGTGACACTAAGAGAGGTGCGTCGCACCTTGACGCGCCGGGGGGCTTTGCACTCAGGGGAGGGCTTTCAGGAGTTCGGAGCGTTTGATCCAGACCGGATCCCAATTGTTGTAGGGGTCGTTGCTCAGGTTGCGAGGGTTGCTTCCGTCGGCGTTCATCACCCAGATCTGGGCGCGCCCCGTCTCTCGATTGGACCAGAACACGATTTGTGTGCCGTCGGGAGACCTTCGGCCCGGCCTACCGGGAGGTGAGAGTGGGGCAGAGGATCACCG
>JAOZOT010000141.1 GCA_029933115.1 Anaerolineae bacterium
CTGCGAAGCTGGGGGTCTGCGATGGCTTGCCCACGCTTCTACCTGCGCCTGATACCGGGCATAGCTGTGACCTCACCCTCGCCTGCGAGGGGGGCTTCACACCATAGCCTGAGTAGTTACACTATTTCTTCACTACCTAGCCTGGCGGTGATGGCTCCCCCGCCTGCGGCGGAGGCTTCGGCAAGCCTCTTCTCCCACGTGGCAGCAGCCTTCTGAGATCATCCTTGAGCAGGAAAAGGCTGAGCCCCAGGCTCAGCAGCGAGATCACCTTGCCCACCACCCGAATGGGGGTGTCGCCGAAACGGATTTTGACCCGATGCTCTCCGGCGGGCACGTCCAGAGTGATCAGGCCATAGGGAGCCTCCGGGCGGATGGGCACTTCCTGGCCGTCCACATAGCCCCGCCAACCAGGGAAATAATAGGTGTAAAACTGTATCGTAGCTTGCTGGGACGAGCGCACAGTGATTTCCTCGGAGCCCCCGCCATGGCGGACCATCTCCACCGTCGCTCCTGGGGTGAGAGCGTGGGCCTTCACCAAAGGCTCACCGGCCATGTACTGGGCCACCAGTGGCGTGCTGCGGGGCTGTTCCTGAGTGTAGGCCACCATACTGACCATGTCCGGATGGGCCAGTTCAAAGTCCAGGGGAGCCGCCGGCGTCTCCAGGCGAGGCGATAGCTCGGTGTACTCTGGGAGAGTGTAGCTGAAGCTGGCCAGGATAACCACCAAAAGCAAGACGTAGAGGCCGGGATTGGTGGTTGAGGTGTGCGCTCTCTCCCCTTCTGCTCCCTGGTTTCGATGCGCTTCGCTACTCAATCCAGACACCACGGCTCCGGCCAGCACAGAGAGGGTGAAGGCCGTCAAGGCCAGCAGCCGCCAGGGGAACTGCACCAAGGCGGCTGCGGACAGAAGCCGCCACACCGGGAGGGAGAGAGGCAGCATGGCCAGGATGATGGCCAGAGTGAGGCCCAGGAAAAACAGAACCGTCCCTTGGCGCCTGCCCTGAGCGAGGCCGAAGGGCTCATCCCACCGGCGGAAAGTCAGGACGACGGCCATCAGGGACAGGGTGACGGCTGCCAGACCCAGTTGCAGGGACATGGTATCTTCAGGACCTTCGACGGCGTAGCCATAGTCCCAGAAAGCCGAGAGCAACTGGAAGGGGTAGATGAAATGCTGGTCATAGCGATAAGTTGCTCTGGTCCATTGTTCCTGAGCGATGTAGCTTCTTTCGACCAAAGCAGGCAACAGGAAAACGGCGCTGAGGCCCAGAGCCAGCACAGCCGCAGCCAGGGAGAGACTGCTCAAGCGAAGCCACTGCCATAGACTCGATCTCGTAGTGCGCACTTCAGTGCGCTTTTGAGGCGATAAATCGCCCACTGCGAACAGGGTTCGTGCCCTGGTTTGGCGCAGCACCAGCCAGAGCACATAGGCCATCAGGAGGGGCGTGAAGAGGAAAGCGGTAACGATGTGGGTCAGGATCAGGCCGGCGTAGGCCAGGGCAGCCAGGGCCAGATAGCGCCGTTGACCGGTCTCCACCAATTCCAGGAAGAGCAGCAGGATCAGAGGGAAGAAGACGAAGGCACAGAACTCGGTGAAAGCGCAGCGTACATAGATGTCCACCAGACGGTAGGGCACGTAAGTGTAGACCAGCGCCGACACCAACCCCGCTTCTGGTCCCCAGAGGCGTTTGACGAAGGCGTACATGGTCAGACCTGACAGGATGAAGGCCAGGGCATAGGTGATTTTGACCGCGGCCGTGGGCCCCGCTCCCAGCAAGTGAAAGACCTCGGCCACGTAGTAGGCCAGAGGAGCGTAGAAAATAAAAGTGGGATACCCATAGCCCAGGCCGTGGTCGGGCCCCCAGCGCGGGTAGAGATAGCCGTCCTGTATGCCCTGGTGGAACTCGGTCAGGAAGAAGACGCTGTGAGCGGCGTCGTGAGCCTTGAGGAAATAGACCGGCGTGAGGAGCGGCCCCCAGGCGAAAATGGAGAGGGCAAGGATCAAGAATATGTTGTTGAGCTCCGAGCGATTGTCTTTCATGCGAACTCTCGCCTCCCCGACAACCTGGCCCTCACCCCACCCCCCTGGCCCCCCTCCCCTCTCCCGCCGGCCTGACGGCAGCAGGCGAGGGGAGGGGAGTCAGGGGGTGAGGGCCTTTGCCCTCACCCCACCCCCCGGCCCCCTCCCCTCGCCCGCTTGCCTGGCGGCAGCAGGCGAGGGGAGGGGGGAACATGCCCCCTCTCCCGTCGCTCGGAGCGAAGCGTAGAGCGAACGGGAGAGGGGGCCGAGGGGTGAGGGCCTTCACCTCTCACAAGCCTTTGCTATTTGCTCCAGTACCCACTCCAAGTCCTGCTCCACCTGGCTGTTAGTGAAGCGCAGCACACGATAGCCATCAGTCTCCAACTCTTCCGTCCGCAGGTCGTCATATCCCTGCTGCTTTTGATGTACAGCTCCGTCCAGTTCGACAACGAGGCGATGTTGAGCACAATAAAAGTCTGCTATAAAACGTCCCACCGGATGTTGACGCCGGAACTTGAGCCCCATGAACCGCCGATTTCGCAACTGTTCCCACAACAGAGCCTCGGCCGGAGTCTGCTCGCGCCTCAGTTGCCTGGCACGGGCTAGCATCGGTGCCGAAGTGCGCCAACGCCGACGTTTAGTTGGACGGCTCATTGTGACTGACCTCCTGTACAGGGCCCTCACCCCACCCCCCGGCCCCTTTGCCCTCACCCCACCCCCCTGGCCCCCCTCCCCTCTCCCGCCGGCCTGGCGGCAGCAGGCGAGGGGAGGGGGAGAATATTCCCCCTCTCCCATTGCCCGCAGCGAAGGCGCAGGCCGGATGGGAGAGGGGGCTAGGGGGTGAGGGCCTTCACCCTGCGCCAACCCAGGGTGCCCCCCCAGACTAATAGCACCATCCCCAGACTCAGAGCCGAGACTGTTTTGCCTGCCACCCGCACCGGCGTGTCTTCAAAGCGCAGGAGGAGGTAGCGGCGGTTGCCCGGCACTTCGACGGTGATCCGCCCCAGAGGACCATCTTCGGGTTTGATTTCCACCTCACCGACGATGCCCAGTCCCCAGTCGTGCTTCTGCACCAGGTAGGCTCGCCAACCGGGGTAGTAGAATATGTTGAAGGTGAGCCGAATAAAGTGCTTCTCGTCACGGATAGGGGCTTTGTATTGCACAAACTCGTGAGTCGTACTCCACTCCCGAGCCGCAGCCTGGGCTCCCTCCGGCACGGTGCTCTGGTCCAATTTGGATTCCACCGGCAGGCCGGCGATATAGTTGTCGGCCATAGGTGACCACTTTGGTATCTCCTTCACCCAGGCCGTTGAACCGGTCATCTCGTCGGCGCTCTGCTGGAAACGCATCAACCCCGCCAGCGAAACCGGTCCCTCGGCCGGCTCGCTGATCTCAGCCTGAAGATAGGGGTAGCTGCCCAGAATGACCAGAGTCACCAGGATGAGCAGAGAATAGAGGGCTGAAGATTGGGAATTGGGAGTTGAGATTTTGGAGCTGAGAACTGAACCGGCCAGCAAGGCTGTGGAAAGGACGGTGAAGTGCAGGTATCGCCAGGGGAATTGGGCGAAACGCACCGGGCTCAAAAGTTCCCAGGTCGCAGCCGCAACAGGTAGCAGGAGGAAGATGGCTGCCAGGGTGACGGCCTGGAAAAAGAGAATCTGGCGGCGCAGAGCCCAGTCTTTGACCTGCTTCAGAACAGCCAAGGACAAAACTGAGAGGACAAAAGGCACAGCCCCCAACTGGAAGCTGACCGTGTCGTTCGGGCCGGGCCCGCTGGCCCCAAAACCCCAAGTGGGGGAAAAGAGCTGGAAGAAGTAGACGAAATCGTCACGGTAGTCGTAACGCCCCGCATACCACTGGTCTACGCGCACGTATTTGAACTCGGTCAGCGCCGGCATCCAGAAAATGGCGCTGAGGCCAAATCCCAGAAGGAGGCCGGCCAGTGGGGGGATGGAAATGCGCAAGAAGTTAGCTACGAGCGGGAAAAAGGACTCCCTGGAAAGCTCGCGCAGGGGCTGGGTCCGATTGACCTGAGCCAGCACCAGCATGACGAGATAAGCAGCTACCAGAGGAGAATACATCAAGGTGATGGCGTTGTTGGTGAACATCAGGCCGGCGTAGGCCAGGCCCAGGCCGACGATGTTGGTCAGGCGCGGATTTTGCACCGTCTCGTAGCAGCCCCACAAGACCAGAGGCACGAAGACGTAGGTCACCGATTCGGCCAGAGCGGCGCGCACATAGAGGTCAAAGACGTGATAGGGGACATAGACGTAGACCAAAGCAGCCACCAGGCCCGCTTTTGGTCCCATCAAGCGGCGGGCGAAAAGGTACATGGCCAGCCCGGAGAATACAATGGACAGGCCAAAGACAATTTTGACCGAAGTCACAAAGTCGAAGCCGATGAGGTGAAAGACCTCGCCCACATAAGAGGCCAGGGGACCGTAGATGTTGAAGAAAGGATAGCCGTAGCCAAAGGTGAAATCCGGGGCCCAACGGGGGTACCAGATGCCATCCTGGATAGAGCGGTCGAACTCGAAGAGAAAATAGACGTTGTGCCGCGCATCGTGGGCACCCCAGAAATAGCCGGGTTGCAGAAGTGGCCCCAGAGCAAATATAGTCAGCAAAAGCGTCGAAAGCAAGTAGATGTCCAGGCCGAGTTGAAGCTTCCAGCCCTTCCCTTTCTCCTCACGCCTCACTTTTCACTCCTGCCTTCTCTCAAAATCACCTCCGTCGTTCCATCGGGCAGCTTCAATCTCTCCCCTGTCTCACTGATATACATCCCCACCGCCAATTGGTACCCCTCCCGTGGCCCGGCCACATCAATCTGCAACTCGTAGCGGTCCTGGACGATCTCCCCCAACCCCCACTCTGTGGTCGGGTACTCGCCCTCCCGGGGCTCGGTATCCCGCTGGCCCCAAATCGTCCCCTTTTCATCCACGGCGTGCACAAAGACCGCATAGTCCTCGTCCGGCGGCTTCAAGGCCTGCCAGAGGACGTTCAGGCGAATAGTGGCTCCGTGGCGCAATGGCCCCTCGATGCGGTAGTCCAGCAGCGCAACCTGGTTGTCGCCCAGAATGGCCACCGGCAGACGGACGGGCTCCATATCGTAGACATGAGAGCGTTCGGCCAGGGGAGTGAAATCAATGCTGAAATCGAAGAAGCGGGGCGAGAGGTAGCCGTAGCTGGCCAACACGGCCAGGGTCACCAGCCCGGCGCGCAGAGGAAAAGCCGCCAGACGGCGGTCCAGGGCGACGACGGAGCCGGCCAACAGCGAGGTGGACAGGCCGATCAGGCTGAGCACCTGCCAGGGATAGCTCAGCAGATGTGACAAGCCGGTGATGCGCCACAGGAGCGCGCTCGGTGAGAGGGTGAGCGCTACCAGTACCAGGGTCACCGATTGCCAGAAGAGCAGCGTCCGCCGCAGCCTGCGGTCTGCATCTGACCGAGCCGTCAAGATGGCCGAGATAATGGCCAACCCTACGGGCACCAATCCCAACTGCAAAGGCATAGTGTCCGACCAGCCGGCCACGCTGGCTCCATAGCCCCAGGCGGCCGAGAAAAGCTGGAATGGATAAAGGAAATGCTGGTAGAAATCTAGCGGCGGGGTCAGAGGGAAGCCGCGTCTGGCGAGAGTCGGGGCGAGGGCCAGGAGGCCCAGGGCGAGGCCAGCAGCCAGGGCCAGGAGAGGCCCCCTCATTTCCCTCGCCGGCGCTCCATCAGGCTGCCCCGCGAGCACCCAGGCCACGGCCAGGAGAACGAGGCACAGAGTCAGGCCAACCTGGGTCAGGAAAAGCGCCACGCACAAGAGGGCCAAGATGACAGCCCGGCGGTAGCGGTTTCTCTTGGGCTCTTCTCCTCCAGACCGCTCTTTGCTCAGGTGCAAAGCCCATAGGAACAGGGGAAAACCGACGAAAGCCCAGGCCTCGGCCAGAGCCCCTCGCACATAGACCACAGCCAGGTGATAGGGCACATAAGTGTAAACCACGGCCGCTATCAAGGCTGCCTTTGCCCCGAACAGCTTCTTGGCCCAGCCATACATAGCCCAGGCGGACAAGACAAAGCTCAGGCCATAGCTCCAGCGGATGGCTTCGGCCCCGCCGGCTGAGAGCCAACGGAACAACTCGGCCACGTAGTAGGGCAAGGCGCCCTCGCCTCGGAAAAAATCGTAGCAGCGGCCCACCGTCGGCACCCAACCGAGATCACCGAAGTTAAGCTCCAGATCATAGAGGTTGTAGATGGGCAGAAAACCGCTGTGGGATTGAAAAAAACCTGGGTAGGTCAGAGGGGCGAAGGCAAAGATGGTCAGAAAGAAGAGCAATATGAGATTCAAGTCAGGCTTGTGCAGCGACTTCAAGGTGAGCAATTTTATCCTTTCGCGCGTAATGGGCTTGCGCAGTAGGTCGGGGATGTAAGTTATTATATCACACCCTGTTCGTTTGTGCCAAAATGACTCTTGGGTTGCGCCGCAGGTCGCTCCCTCTCGGTCGCCGGTCTATTGGGCACTGCTGGCCGTGCCCCAACTTGCAGAAGTGCCCAGATATGATATAATGTCGCTCGACGCTACGTGCAGACTTCACACCGAGGGTGTGTCTGGTCATTTGTAACACGGAGGCTCCGACTTGAACTTTTCTACCACCTATCTTCTGGCTTTAGCCGGCTTCTGGCTGGTGGTCTACCTGGTGCTGCGTTATCTGTACCGGCGAGGCCGGCTCGGCGATGATTACCATCGCGATGCCTTGGCCCTGGGCGCTATCGTGCTGGTCACCGTCGGCTTCTTCTGGCAGTTGCTCTTCACGCCGAACACCTACATGCCGGCCGGGGGGGGCGACCTGGCCTCTTTCCTCTACCCGGTGTACCACTACGCCGCCCGGAGCCTCAAACGGGGCGTCATCCCCCTCTGGAACCCCTACCTCTACGGCGGAGCCTGCTTTGTCGGCGACATCCAATCGGGACTCTTTTACCCGGTCAACCTCCTGGTCTTCCTCCTGGTGCCGGAGCTGACTTACCCCGTCATGGAGCTCTTGGCCGTCCTGCACTTTTTCCTGGCCGGGGCCTTCATGTACCTCTGTCTCCGGTCTCTGGACCGACGGGCGCGGATGAGCCGTCTGGCTGCTTTGGGCGGGGCTGTGGCCTTTATGTTCTCCGACCTTTTCATCACCCACTTTGGCAATCTGAACATGATCGCCGTGGCTGCCTGGTTGCCGCTGATCTTCCTCTTCTATCATCGGGCCGTGCTGGAGCGCAGGCTGAGCCATGCTGCCTGGGCCGGCCTCTTTTTTGGCCTCGCCACCCTGGCTGGCCATATCCAGATCACGCTGTTCATCGCCCTGGCCCTGGCCCTATACACAGCCTATCAAATATACGCGACCCCCAGCAAACGCTTCCTCTCCATCCCCCACCCCCCACTCTCCTCCCTCGCCCTGACCATAGCGGTGGCCCTTGGCGTTTCTGCCCTCGTCCTCCTGCCCAGCTACGAGATGGCCGGCCACACTCTGCGCGCTGCCCTGGATTACGACCAGGCCAGCCGGTACTCCCTGGCCCCCGGCCAACTCATCGGCCTGCTGGCCCCCAACTTTTTTGGGCGGGACCCCAGCCACTATTGGAGCCCCTGGGAGCGGGTGGAGGTGGGCTACATCGGCGTCCTGCCCCTCGTTCTGGCCCTGTTGGCCGTCCTTTTGCGCCGCGAGAACCTGGTCCGTTTCCTGGCAGGATTGGCCGTGGTCTCTCTGCTCCTGTCACTGGGAGGCTACAGCGTCCTGCACGGCTGGCTCTACCGTTGGGTGCCGGGCTTTGAGGGACTGCGCGCACCGGCCCGCTTCGTCTACCTGATGGACTTTGCCCTGGCCATGTTGGCTGCTCTGGGGTTGGATGCGCTGCTGCGGCCGCTGAAACCTGACCGGCGGGCCATCTACCGCCGTCTGCTGAAAACAGCTCCCTGGGTGGTGGTAGGGACGGCGCTGCTGGCTGCGCCTTTTGGCTACTTTGCCATCCTGGACGCCCAGAGCAAAGACGCCGTTGTCTTCTGGCGCGTCTCCATGGCCGTTGACAGCGTGGTGCTGTTCCTGCTTTTCCTGGCGGTCAGCCTGGCCCTCCTTTGGATGAGAGGCTGCCGCTGGGTGCGGCGGAACACCCTGGGCCTTTTGGCGGTGGGCCTGATCGCCGTTGACCTGGCCAGCACCGGGGCCTACGTTGACCTGGGCCATCAGGACCCTACCGTCGGCTTCAATCACCCGACCGCCGTCGAGTTCCTCAAAGCCGACTCTGACTATTACCGCATTGACACCCGGACCGACGTCTGGG
>JAOZOT010000142.1 GCA_029933115.1 Anaerolineae bacterium
TTGGCTATCCTACAGGATCACCGGCTCCCGATATTCCCCAAAGACCTCCCGCAGGACCCCGCAGATTTCGCCCAGGGTACAGTAGGCCCGTACTGCGTCTAAGATGTAGGGCATCAGGTTCTCGGTCCCCTGGGCTGCATCGCGCAGGGCTGAGAGCCGTTCTTCCACAGCCACGTTATCCCGCTCGCGGCGTACTCTGGCCAGACGCTCCAACTGCCGCCGCTCGCCCTCGGGGTCCATCTGCAAGATGGGAATAGTCAGCGGCTCCTGAGAGACGTATTCGTTGACGCCTACTATCGTTCGCCGCTTGGTGTCTATCTCGTGCTGGTAGCGGTAGGCCGCCTCGGCGATCTCTTGCTGGAAAAAGCCCCGCTCAATGGCCGGGATTACCCCTCCCAGCTTTTCTATTTTCTCAAAGTATTGATAGGCTTCCTTCTCCATGCGGTTGGTCAGGGCTTCGACGAAATAGCTGCCGGCCAGGGGGTCAACTGTGTTAGTCACCCCGCTCTCATGGGCGATGATCTGCTGGGTACGCAAGGCAATGCGGACTGCTAGTTCTGAGGGAAGGGCCAGGGCTTCGTCCATAGAGTTGGTGTGCAGGCTCTGGGTGCCACCGAGGACGGCGGCCAAAGCCTGGATGGTGGTGCGCACAATGTTGTTCTCCGGTTGCTGGGCGGTGAGGGAACAGCCGGCCGTCTGGGTGTGGAAGCGCAACCACCAGGAGCGTGGGTTCTTGGCTCCAAAGCGCTCTTTCATCTCCCGTGCCCAGATGCGCCGCGCCGCCCGGTATTTGGCAATCTCCTCGAAAAAGTCGTTGTGGGCGTTGAAGAAGAAGGAGAGGCGCGGGGCAAACTCATCCACATCCAGACCTCGCTCAATGCCGGCTTTCACGTACTCAAAGCCATCGGCCAGAGTGAAAGCCAGTTCCTGGACGGCTGTGGCCCCAGCCTCGCGGATGTGGTAGCCGGAGATGCTAATGGTATTCCACTTGGGCAGGTACTTGCTGCCGAACTCGAAAGTGTCCACCACAAGGCGCATGGAGGGTTTGGGAGGGAGAAGCCACGATTTCTGGGCGATGTATTCTTTGAGGATGTCGTTCTGGATGGTGCCGCCCAGTTTTTCCATGGGGATGCCACGCTTTTCAGCGGCCACGATGTACATGGCCCAGATCACTGCGGCCGGGCCGTTGATAGTCATGGAAGTGGTGATCTCGTCAACGGGGATGCCATCAAAGAGGATCTCCATGTCGGCCAGAGAGGATACGGCCACCCCGCACTTGCCAAACTCGCCTTCGGCCTCGGGGGCATCGGTGTCGTAGCCGTAGAGAGTGGGGAAATCGAAAGCTACCGAGAGGCCGGTCTCACCGTGCTCCAACAGATACTTGTAGCGGGCATTGGTCTCCTCTGCTGTGCCAAAGCCGGCGAACATGCGCATGGTCCACAAGCGGCCACGGTACATGGTGGGATGGACGCCCCGGGTAAAGGGATATTGGCCGGGAAAGCCCAGGTCGCGCTCATAGTCGAGGTCGGCGATGTCGGCCGGGGTGTAGAGGCGTTCCACCGGCGCGCTTGAGGTGGTGACAAACTCTTCCCGGCGTTCGCCGAAACGGTCCAGGGTCTTCTGAAGGGTGGTCTTCTCCCAGGCTTCCTTCTCTCTGTTGATCTCGGCTAGTTTGTCCTGGTCGAACATTTTCGGGTCTCCTCCTCATAGCGATTGATGCATCGAGTTGATCAACTGGTAGTCTGCATGTTAAGCGTGGGTGGGATTTCAAAGCTCTCATACGATTTTACCATAGATTGGCTCAAAAGAGAAGGAGAAGCAAAAGGGAGAGTCGCCCTCGTTTTCAACAAGTGGCGTTGACAAAACCGCTCTCTCCTGTTAGAATTAGCGAGGAGGGGGCTGCAATCGCTGAGCGAAAGCGTGGAGGAGACGAGATGAGTACAATGATTGAAGCACATCGGGTTTTTGAGGAACTGAGTCAATTGCGGGAGGAGATTCAGCGGCTTGGGAATAAGGTGGAGCGGCTGGTTATCGAACAGAAAAAGCTTTCGCTGCCCACCGAGCACCCATACGTCGTGCGCAATGAGAAGATGCACCGTGGGGAACCAACCATTCGGGGTACAGCCATTACTGTGCGTACTGTGGTCGAACGTGCTAGGCTGGGTGATTCTATACAGGAGATTGTAGATGCTTATCCTGTCCTAACGCCGGCCCAGGTGTGCGACGCGCTAGGTTATTACTACGACCACGCCGATGAGATCGAGCGATACATTGCCGAGAACCGGGAGGCGGCATGGCGGATGTCAAAGCGGCTCTCTTTATAAAGCTGTACACCGACGCCGATGTCCACGGCAAGTTGGCGAATCTCATCAGGCAGGAGGGGTTCGATGCGGTTTCGGCTTACGAGGCAGGCAATGAAAGGCTGGATGACTCTGAACAGTTGGCCTATGCTCTCAGCCAGCGTCGAGCTATTTTGACCTGCAATATCTCTCACTTCGCCTCCCTCTTTGATGAATACTGGCAGGAGGGCCGGGAGCACTATGGCATCATCGTCTCTGAGCAACTGCCTATTGGTGAGATGCTGCGCCGGGTGCTGAACCTGCTGAATAGTGTGACTGCCGACGAGATGCGCAACAATTGGAAGAATCTGGCCGAATTCGCCCACTGACAGCGTTTCTGAAAAATGCTCGTAGTGGCGACTTGAGTCGCTAACGACCGGTGCTCTGACGAGGCGAGGCCAACAAAGGTAGCTATGGAGACAAAAAGCCAGACACGAATTAAACAAGTGGCTTCAGACCAGGTTCGACCGGCCACTCCGCGGCAGACGGTCCAGGTCCGATTTGCTGACGGCCAGATTTTTGAGGGGCCTGTCGGGACACCGCTGGAGGTCTTTGTCCGGGCTGCGTTTCCCGAAGAGTCATTCTCCATCATGGCCGCTCTCGTCAATGGCAAGCTGTGCGAGTTGACCTGCCCCGTTACCCGCGACGCCGATGTGCTTCCCATTTCGATGACCGACAGCGATGGTATGCGCATCTATCGGCGCTCGCTCTCCTTTTTGCTGGTCACAGCCGTTCACGAACTTTACCCAGAGGCGCGCATTATTATTGACCATGCTGTGCCTTTGGGTGGCTTCTTTTGCCAGGTGGAAGGTCGTGAACCGTTCACCGCCGAAGAGGTGGCGCTGGTCGAACGCCGCATGTGGGAGATAGTGGAGGAAGATGCGCCCATCTCAAAGGAACGAGTCACAGTCACGGAAGCCATGACCTTGTTCAGTGAGAAAGGGTATAGCGACAAGGTCCGCTTGCTGAAAGACCGCCGGAAGGATTACCTGAAACTTTATACCTTGCACGGGGTGAAGGATTATTTCTATGGCTACATGGTGCCCTCCACAGGCTACTTGCGCGCTTTCCGCCTGCGCCATCACCCGCCTGGTTTCATTCTCCAGTATCCGTCTCCCAGGCATACAACGGCCTTGCCTGCCTATCGGGATTATCCCAAGCTGACGGCTGCCTTCCGCGAGTATGGGCAGTGGTTGAAAGTTATGAGGGTGAGCAGTGTGGCTTCCCTGAATGAAGCCATCGAGACCGCACGCATCCGTGAGGTGATCCTGGTGGCTGAGGCATTTCACGAGGAACGCATCGCAACCATCGCCCATCAGATTGCTGAGCGGGGGGGACAGGTGCGGTTGGTGCTCATTGCTGGCCCCTCAGGTTCGGGGAAGACGACCTTCTCCAAGCGGCTCTCCGTGCAACTCATGGCCCACGGCATCCGGCCTGTTCCTCTTGGCCTCGACGACTATTTTGTTGATCGGGACGAGACTCCTCTCGACGAGCAGGGACAGCCCGATTTTGAAGCCCTCGAAGCGCTGGACTTGTCGCTTTTCAACGAGCAGTTGCTGGCCCTGATCGCCGGCCAAGAGGTGACACTCCCTCGCTACAATTTCAAGATGGGGAGACGAGAGTGGGGGCGGGCTTTGTCCATCAGCGACGAACACGTGATCCTCGTTGAGGGCATCCATGGCCTGAACCCCAAGCTGGTGCCCAACGTCCCCCCGGAGCAGATCTATCGCATCTACGTCTCGGCGCTGACCCAGCTCAACATTGACCATCACAATCGAATCTCGACTACTGATACGCGGTTGCTGCGGCGCATCGTGCGCGATGCGGCCTATCGAGGCTATTCTGCTCAGGAGACCATCAAAATGTGGGAGAAAGTGAGGCGGGCTGAGTGGCGCAATATCTTCCCCTTTCAGGAAAATGCCGACGCCATGTTCAATTCGGCCCTGGTCTACGAGCTGGCGGTGTTGAAACCTTTTGCTGAGCCGTTGCTGCGGCAGGTGGAGCCGGGCACCATGGAGTACGTTGAAGTCAAGCGGTTGTTGGCTTTCCTCGACTGGTTTCTCCCCTGTGGCCCCGACTTTGTCCCCGACAATTCTATCCTGCGCGAGTTCATCGGCGGCTCGATCCTGCGCGATTTTAGCCCCACTTGAAGCTGCTCTCAAACCTTCCCGAAAGCAAGAAGTTGCTGTTATTTGAGTAAATCGCCTCGCTCTGCTATAATAGGCCCGCGACCAGAATTGAGGATTGTGGAAAGGAGGCTTACTTTGCGAGAATTAACCGAGCGCGCTTTGAACCTGGCCGAGGTTCAGGGCGCCGGCTATGCCGACATCCGCATCGTGCGGCGGGAGAGTCAAGGTATCACCGTCAAGAACGGGGTGGTGGAAGCTCTCTCCAGTTCCGAGAATCAGGGCTTTGGGGTGCGGGTGGTCGTTGACGGCGCCTGGGGCTTTGCCTCCAGCGCTTACCTGAAGCCGGCCGAGGTGGACCGGGTGACGGCCTTGGCCGTCCAGATCGCCAAAGCCAGTGCCCTGGTCAAAACCCGGGATGTGGATTTGGGGCCGCCGGTTGTGCATATCGCTACCTACCGCACGCCGGTGGAGGTTGACCCTTTCGCGGTCTCTCTGGAGAAGAAAATCGAACTTCTCCTGGCGGCCGATGAAGCCATGCGCCGGGCAAAAGGGGTGAAGGTGGCTAAAGGTAACATGGCCTTCATCCGCGAGCACAAGATCTTTGCCAATACCGAGGGCTCTTTCATCGAGCAGGAAATCATTGAGAGTGGGGCGGGGCTGGAGGCTACCGCTGTGGGCGAAGACGATGTGCAAAGGCGTTCCTATCCCAACTCTTTTGGCCGCCACCAAGGCACGGCCGGCTACGAGTTCATTGAGGCCCTAGACTTGGCCGGTAACGCCGGACGCATCGCTGAGGAAGCAGTGGCCTTGTTGACTGCCCCCCAGTGTCCCAGTGGGACGATGACTGTCATTCTAGGGGCTGCTCAGCTAGCCCTCCAGGTACACGAGTCCTGTGGTCATCCCGTCGAATTGGACCGGGTCTTTGGTACTGAGGCTTCCTACGCCGGCACCAGCTTTCTGACCGCTGAGAAACTGGGCAAATTTCGCTACGGCTCAGAGATTGTCAACATCACTGCTGACGCTACCGTGCCTGGTGGCCTGGGCACTTTTGGCTACGACGACGAGGGGGTACCGGCTCAAAGGACGCCCATTGTGCGCGAGGGCATTTTCGTCGGCTATCTCACCTCGCGGGAGACGGCGGCCATGCTGGGCCGGCAGAGCAACGGGGCCATGCGCGCCGACGGCTGGAACCGCATCCCTCTCATCCGCATGACCAACATCAACCTGGAGCCGGGGGAGTGGGATTTTGAAGACCTCATCGCCGACACCGATGACGGCATTTACATGGAGATGAACAAAAGCTGGAGCATTGATGATAAGCGGCTCAACTTCCAGTTCGGCACCGAGATCGCTTATCAGATCAAGAAAGGCAAGCTGGGCCAGATGTACAAAAACGCCACCTATACCGGCATCACCCCCCAGTTCTGGGCTGACTGCGACGCTATCTGCAACGAGAAGTACTGGAGCATGTGGAGCACGCCCAACTGTGGTAAAGGGCAGCCCTCGCAGATAGCTCGCGTGGGTCATGGCACAGCTCCGGCCAGGTTCAGAAACGTGCGAGTAGGGGTGATGAAATGAAAGGAGCAATAATGCTAGGCGAAAAGAAGATACGCGAGATCACTGCCAGGGTGCTGAGTCTTTCTCAGGCTGACCAGACGGAGGTACTGGTCTTCAGCGACGATAGCCAACTGACCCGCTTCGCCAATTCCTACATTCATCAAAACGTGGCCGAGCGCGACGTCCACGTGCGGGTGCGAGCGGTGGTGGGCAAGAGGATTGGGGTGGCCTCCACCAACGATCTGAGCAGGGAGTCGCTTGAGAAGGTGGTTGAGACGGCCCTGGCGGTGGCCAGACTTCAGCTTGAAAACCCCGACTTTGTCTCGCTACCCGAACCGGCTCCGATCTCTGAGGTGAGGGCTTTCAGTGAAGCCACGGCCGGCTTCACCCCTGAAGCGCGAGCCCGGGCGGTGGGAGCTATTTGTCGGCGGGCGGTGGAGAATGACCTGGTAGCCTCGGGTGCTTTCAGCACTGCCGTCCAAGAGATAGCCGTAGCTAATTCTCTGGGCGTGTTCGCCTACTTCCTCACCACGCTGGCCGATCTCAAAACTGTCATCATGAGCGACGATAGCTCTGGGTACGGGGCCAGCATCGCCTGGGATGTGGAGCAGATTGATGCTGAGGCGGTAGGAGCTGAAGCGGTGGATAAGGCTCTGCGAAGCCGCAACCCCCGCGAAATTGACCCCGGTCGTTACACAGTCATCCTGGAGGAGTACGCTACCGAGGACATAGTGGAAATGCTCTCTTACGTTGGGCTGGGTGCTTTGGCCGTACAGGAGGGGCGCAGCTTTATGTGCGACCGTTTCGGGGAGCAGATTGTGAGCCCGGCCATCTCCCTTTGGGACGATGGCCTCGATCCCAGGGGGCTGCCCTTGCCCTTTGACTTTGAAGGAGTGCCCAAGAAACGGGTGTCCCTCATCGAGAAAGGCGTCGCCATGAACGTGGTCTATGACTCGTACACGGCAGGCAAGGAAGGAAAAGCTTCCACGGGACACGGCCTGCCCGCGCCCAACACTTTTGGCCCTTTGCCCATCAACATGTTCATGGCCCCTGGTCAGGCTACTCTGGAGGAGATGATAGCTTCCACAGAACGAGGCATCTTGGTGACCCGCTTCTGGTATACCCGCCCTGTCCATCCCAAGTTGGCCATCATCACCGGCATGACCCGCGACGGCACTTTCCTCATCGAGAAGGGTGAGGTAGCCTATCCGGTCAAGAACCTGCGCTTCACCCAGAGCTACCTGGACGCCCTGTCCAGTGTGGAGATGGTGGGGCGCACTACCAAACTGGTCCGCAGCGATTTCGAGTTAAACGGCAATCACGTGCCCGCTCTGAAACTGGGCGAGTTCGAGTTCACAGGCATAACAAAGTAAGAGCGGTCAGGGCGTCAGAATCAGTACCCCTTCTTTGTCGGCCTCCACGCTGGCTTTGTCGAAGCGCATGGGGTGATACTCTACAGCCTGCCAGGGGGCCATCATGTCGGCGTAATGCTTGTGCAGGGGGTGTCCCGACTGGCCTGTGGTGTGGACGAAAAGAGAGTTCCCCCAGTTGCTCAAGTCAATGATTTGGCGATAGGAGGCGCCGTGGGTCATGGCAAAGGGCGCGGTGTAATCGAAAGAGGCGGCGTCAACAGTGTAGCCGGAGCCACGAGCAGGGATGGGCCCGCGATTGAAGAGCATCTCCAGCGGTCCGATGCCTGATTTCCCCAGGGGGTTGTGCACAAAAGTGATGGGGTGCAGCCGCCCCCAACTCCACCGGGAGGGCGTGTCACCGAAGTGGTCGCTCAGGTAAGCGATGGCTCCTTTGAACGAGCGCCGCACGATCTCGTCCCGGCTCTCTACCTCCGAGGTGTTCACGTCGTCGAACCAGAGGCTATCCGGCTGCTCCATCAGCCGCTCCAGAGCCAGGTGGTGGAATTCGTCGCGCTCAAGGTAGTCTGCAAAAAGCTCCTCGCCCAACTCGTCGGCGAAGGTATTCTCTACCAACTGAAGGTAAAAGACCTGGAAGATGGCCGCTCCAGGGCTGTCAACTTCGTTGCGGAAATCCCAGGCTCTGAGCTGCTCCAGCGCCTGCTCCTCCAGCGCCCCCTGTGGTTCTAGGGCCAGCAGATAGGGCGTCAACTTTTCGCCAGGGATGGAATAGGTATCGGCCTGAATTTGGCGAAAGTCCTGGACGGATAGCTTGTCTTTGGCTGTCAGCAGAGAGACGATGCGTTGGGCCCGGTAGGGAGCCGACCACTCGTAGGCGATGAAATAGGGATAGTCGTCGGG